>CAMVRW010000128.1 GCA_947169985.1 uncultured Butyrivibrio sp.
CTGAGCATAAAAGAGATGCTCATAAATATGTGACGATTACAGGGTTCGAGGGTAATACCTCGAACCTTGTTGTGCCTGGAGAAATAGACGGAATTGCTGTTGAAGCAATTGGTAATCATGCATTTTCCGGAAGGGAAGATCTTTTGACAGTTCAGCTGCCGAGGACCATCAAGACTCTTTTCGGCTTTGCCTTTCATGATTGCAGGAAATTAAAAAAGATATCTCTTTATGACAGCATCGATGATTATTATGACGGTGTCTGCAGACAGTGTGACAGCCTAAAGGAGATTGAGATTGTCATGGAGAGAGGCTGGTATGAGGTTGTAAGGAACTTCCTGGCAGACAACGACAGGACACTTCGATTTGTTCTGAAGATATGTCAAAAGGTAAGCGATGATGGAATCAAGGTCAGTGATATCGGGGCCGGGGCGATGGGAAATGGCCTTGCGACGGCTGTTCTCACCTTTCCTGAGTACGTCTACGACTTTAACGAGAACACCATGGCCAGGACTATCCAGTTTTCCATCGCAGGTTCGGGAATGTTCTACCGGGAATGTGTAGACAGACGCAGCATAGATTACAGGCAGTACGATAAGCTCTTTGAAAAGGCCGTTATTGACGGGGGCGAGATCTCTGAAAACATAGCTGTGGATAGGCTCTTATATCCCATAGAGCTGGCAGACAATTATCGAAAGATGTACGAAGACTTCGTAAGATCTTCAGCGGATAGCATCCTATCCCGACTTGTGGCAGCCTCTGAAGAGGAACCATTAAACCTTGATACGGTCAAAGCTCTTTTAACCTACAACCAGAGCTGCGCTGGAGAAAAGCTTCTGCCCTCATCAAGCATAGATGCAGCTATTAAGCTCTCAGCACAGAAGAAACTCCCCAAGATGAGCGCCATCCTCATGGACGGTACATCTGATTCCGGTTCTGACATGGTAAGCTTCGAGTTTTGATATTTTTCGCATAGATACTAGGCAGAAAATGGTTTTTTCTGTATAATTGCTAGGGTGGCAGATTCTTTTGCAGAGTCTGCACCCTATTATTTTGTTAGAAAGATCGGTTAATTTATGGACGAACAACAGCGTGGAAGCTTCGGCTCCAGACTAGGATTTATTCTGGTGAGTGCAGGATGTGCCATCGGAATCGGAAATGTGTGGAAATTTCCTTATGTGGCAGGACAGAATGGCGGAGCAATTTTTGTATTATTCTATTTGCTGTTCCTATTAATCATGGGAATCCCCGTAATGACAATGGAACTGGCAGTAGGAAGAGCCAGCGGAATGACTCTCACAAAGGCCTACAGAAAGCTTGAAGGGAAAGGTCAGAAGTGGCATGCCCATGGCTGGATGAGTATGGCAGGATGTTACCTTCTGATGATGTATTACACCACCGTTTCAGGCTGGATGCTGAACTACTGCTATAAATTTGCTACAGGTAAGTTTGATAATGTATCTTCAGGTGAAGTTGGCGCAGTATTTGATCAGCTCCTGGCAAGCCCTGTGGAAATGGGAATCTTTACCATCATAACCGTGTGGTTTGGATTTATGGTTCTTTCCTTTGGAGTACAGAAGGGCCTTGAGAGAGTAAACAAATTCATGATGCTGGGACTTCTTTTCCTTATCATGATCCTGGCAGGTCACAGCCTTACACTTTCAGGAGCTACAGAAGGCATCAAATTCTTCCTTCTTCCTGATTTTCAGCAGGCTAAGGAAGTTGGAATCTTCCGTGTAATGACCAGTGCCATGAATCAGGCCTTCTTTACCTTGAGCGTAGGTATGGGATCCATCGAGATCTTCGGTAGCTACATGTCTGATGACAGGGCTCTTGTAGGAGAGGCTTCAAGGATTGCAGCTTTAGACACCCTGGTAGCCATCATCTCCGGAATCATCATATTCCCTGCCTGCTTCAGCTTTGGTGTAGCACCATCCCAGGGACCATCACTTATCTTCGTGACACTTCCTGAGATATTCATCAACATGCACATGGGAAGACTCTGGGGAACACTGTTCTTCGTATTTATGACCTTTGCAAGCTTCTCCACTGTAACTGCTGTGTTTGAGAACCTTGTAGCTGGCGCAGTTGATAACTTCCATTGGGACAGAAAGAACTCTGTAGTTGTAAACTGCATCTTCATGCTTTTTGCAAGTCTCCCCTGCGTTTTAGGTTATAATAAATGGAGCAACGTTCTTTTCTTCGGAGGCAGAAATGTGCTTGACTTCGAGGATTTCATTGTAAGCAACATCATCCTTCCTGTGGGCTCACTTATCTTTGTACTGTTCTGTACCCACAAATTTGGATGGGGCTTTGATAACTATTTCGATGAGGTCAACAAGGGCAAAGGCTTTAAGTTGCACAGATGGACAAAAACTTATCTGGCATTTGTACTTCCAATCCTTATCCTCATCATTGCGATTAATGGATTCTTAGGATGAAAGATCTGAAGGCAGTAAGTAAAAGTTTACAGCTCAGTGAAACAGGAATGCGGGTCCTTGGACAGTCCAGGACCGAGCTCTATATTGACATGCGATTTATGGGAGGGGCTCTTTCGAGCCTCTCTTATGAAATGGATCTTTCTACTACTTCTGTGGGAACGGACGCAGTCAGCATCCGCTTTAACCCTTCTTATGTTCTTCAGCTTTTCGTGGAGGAGCCGGGAAAGCTGAACAGAACCTACATTCACATGCTTCTTCATTGTATTTTCAGGCATATGTACACCTCAAGGAACTTTGAGGATGTGCGGCTTTTTGATCTGTGCGCTGATATCGTTGTGGAATCCATTCTGGATGGAATGGACTATCAGTGCATCTACAGAGTTTCTTCTGACTTCCGGGACAGATGGTATACTAAATTGGAAAAAGAGCTAAAGGTGCTCACGGTGGAAAAACTCTACCGTTTCTTTTCTGACCCTGAAAACCAGCTGGAAGAGTTGGAATATGAAAAGCTGGAGCGGGAGTTTAAGCTTGATGACCATGGCTTTTGGCTTCGTCTTCAGGACAATCAGTCAGAGGATCAGGAGGAAAAAGAAAAGCCTCCGATAGATGAGGATATGGACAGTCCGGAAGGAAAAGAGAATGAACCGGACGAAAATGGACCCAAGAAGGAAAAGATCATTAACCCCAGGCGCCTTAAGCAGATAGAGCGAAAAGAAAAAGACTGGGATAAGGAGGCCAAGCGCCTTCAGACAGAGATAGAGACCATAGGAAAAAATGCCAGTGATAAGCTGGGAAAGCTGGACTGGATACTAAAGTTTCAAAACACCTCAAGGACAGATTACCGTGAGTTTTTGCAGCGCTTTAAGGTACTTCGTGAGGAAGGCGGAATAGATCTGGACAGCTTTGATTACGGAATGTACTCCTTTGGTCTTTCTCACTATGGTGACATGCCTCTCATAGAAGAGAACGAATTCCGGGAGGTTAAGAAGATCCAGGAGCTGGTCATAGCAATAGACACCTCCGCCTCTTGTAAGGACGAGCTGGTGCAGCGTTTCCTTGATGAGACGGCAGCGATCCTTTTGGGAAAGGACAGCTTCTTCCAGCGGATAAAGATCCTGGTTATTGAGTGTGACGATCAGGTTCAGCGAATAGAGACCATCACCTCCGTAGATGACATGAAGAAGTATTCCGGTGGCATCCACGTAGAAGGCGGCTATGGTACAGACTTCCGCCCGGTCTTTGAAAAGGTTGAGGAGCTGAAAGCCTCCGGCGAATTCGAGAACCTGAAAGGTCTCATCTACTTCACCGACGGCTACGGAACCTACCCCGAAACACCGACAACGTACGATACAGCCTTCGTCTTCGCCGCTGACCTTGACTACGAAGACGAAAACGTGCCTTCCTGGGCATTGAAGCTGTACATCTGATGGCCCAAGGCAGGCCGGCATAACCGCAACCATGGAAATACTAAGAAAGGAACATTTTCATGAATATAAATGAAGCAAAAGAAGAAGTAAAAAACGCTGTCAGGGCTTATCTGGAAAAGGATGAGGCAGGTCAGTATGAGATCCCTATAGAGCGTCAGCGCCCCATCCTTTTGATGGGACCTCCCGGAATCGGAAAGACCGCCATCGTGGAGCAGATTGCCCATGAGTTGTCCATAAATCTGGTGTCCTATACCATAACTCACCACACAAGGCAGAGTGCCATTGGACTTCCCAAGATATCTGAAAAGAAATATGGCGGGAAGACCTATTCTGTCACCGAATATACCATGAGTGAGATCATCGGTGCAGTTTATGACCAGATTGAAAAATCCGGGATACAGGAAGGAATTCTTTTCCTGGATGAGATAAACTGCGTTTCTGAGACACTGGCACCTACCATGCTTCAGTTCCTGCAGTATAAGACCTTCGGAAGTCATAGGATCCCTGATGGTTTCATTATCGTGACTGCGGGAAATCCGCCCCAGTACAATAAGTCCGTAAGGGACTTTGATATAGTTACTCTGGACCGTGTAAGGCAGATCAATATTGAAGAGGACTTTGATGCCTGGAAGGATTATGCCTATAAGGCCGGAGTTCACGGCTCCATCATGGCATACCTTGAGATCAAGAAGGACAACTTCTACAGCATCAAGACCGATGTGGATGGAAGGACCTTTGTAACAGCCAGAGGCTGGGAGGATCTTTCAAGAGTCATAAAGGTCCATGAAAAGCTTGATATGCCAATAAACGAGAACCTTACAGCCCAGTACCTTCAGAATAAGGAAATTGCAAGGGATTTTGCTACCTACTACGAGCTGTATCAGCGCTACAATGAGCTCTACAAGATCCCGGATATCTTAGAGGGAAGATTCCCTGAGGATAAGCGCGCCATCAGAGAAGGCTCTTTTGACGAAAAGCTCAGTATCATAGGGCTTCTCACAGATAAGCTCATGGAGGAGTTCAGGAGCTATTCAAGGCAGCAGTCTGTTCAGAAGATATTGTTTGAAACCATCAAGGAGTTTGGAAGATTCTCTGAGACAGAGGAGACGGAAAGGGTAGACAGCATCCAGTGGTTTAAGGACAGGATGGGTATCATGGAGTACAGGCTGCAGGAGGAAAAGGAAGCAGGTCTTATTGACAGGGAAGAGGAAAGGGCCAGGGCCACAGCTGTAAGATCCCTGAAGGATTGCATAAACTATATGGCCACCGCCGCAGGCTCAGAGCCTGACCTTAAGGGCGCCTTTATCCTTGCAAAGAACTGGTTTACCAAGAAGGAGAACATCCGCCAGGAAAACATCAAGACTACAGGAAGGCACCTCACTAACAGCTTTGAATTCTTAGAGCAGACCTTTGGAGATTCAGAGAGCCTTTCAGGAAGCCAGGAGATGGTCATCTTTATCACTGAGCTTTCAAACGCATATCATAGCCTTAAGTTTGTCAGAGACACAGGAAATGATGCCTATTACAAATACAACAAGCTGCTTCTTTTGAACGACAGGAAGCAGGAGCTTATGGAACTTGCCAAGGAGCTGGTTTTTTAAATGAAAAAAGATTCCTTTATTATCATTATACGAGTGAGAAAACTAAATGGCACTGAATGACAGAGTGGGAATATGTACTACGTATTAAATGATAATTAAAGTTTTATAATATTCCCCACAAGGGCATACGGTTTGCAGTAAAATTATATAACCAAAACTGGCTTTTTCTATGAGGTGGTGCCATGAAAAAAGGTTATAAGTTTACTGCATTCTTTTTGTCCTTGGTTCTGGTATTTACCAGCATCAATCTTCTAACTAAGGCGGCAGATGATAAGCCTGTTCCGCCTAAGATTGTTTCTTTTGCCGTGCTTCCGGAGAATGTCCTGGAGCAGACGGTATATGTGGGTGATGATATCAGCAAGGTGGTTCTTCCTACTACGCTGACAGCCACAGTGCAGACTATTAAGAAGGATGAGGAAGAGGCTGAAAAAGAGCCTGAAACGTCTCCTGCAGTTATTCCTGCGCCTGTGGAAAATGAACCTTCGCAGCCGGAAGTTCCTGTGGTGCCGGAGTCTACTCCAGTGCCCCAGCAGCCTGATCCAGCCCTTGAGCCAGCATCGGAACCTGCGGCAGAACCTGAACAGCCAGCAGCTCCTGCTGAACCTGCGGTTGAACCGGCTCCTGAGCCTGCACCGGAGGTTACACCTGCGCTTGAAAACAGTGAGTCTTCAGAAGAGGCTGTTGAGGCTGAAGATTCATCTGCATCTCTTATGAAATCTCTTTTCCCCGCTACAACTGTATATGCTGCTGAGGACATAGAAGATCCGCTTCTTATTACCGAACAGGTTCCTATAAGTGTGATCTGGAAGATAGATCCACTTAAGAGCAGCGGAATTAAGTTTTCTTCTGAGATAGCAGGAAACAAATATTTCTATGTTCCTGAAGTGCAGGGGAAATATGATGTTAAAGCGCAGTTTCCAACCATCCTGGTAACAATTGCCGAAAAGCCTGATAAGGGAAAAGAGGCTAATGTTCAGGAGGATCCTGAAGTAAAGCCTGAGACTAAGCCAGAAGATAAAGCCAAAGAAAAAACTGAGGAAAAGGCTGAGACTGAACCGGCGGATAAAGATAAAGAGATAGATAAGGATAAGGACAAAGATAAGGATAAAGAAAAGGATAAAGACAAAGAAGTTGAATCCCCTGCTTTTGAAAAGAATGAGACTGTAGCGGGATACAGCATTTCTATAGACGCGCCTAAGGGAGTATTCCCTGAAGGAACCACAGCCAGGATACAGGTGGTATCTGAGTCAGAATCCCTTATTGAGGGACAGGTGGATGGCGACAGGACCATTGAAAAAGTTATGGCCTTTGATATCTCCTTCTGGCATGACGGAAAAGAGATTGAACCTGAAAATGGAAAGGTTAACGTTTCCATCGAGCTTGCTTCAGACATGAAGGAAACTCTTAAGGAAGAGGATGCTCAGATTCAGGTCTTCCACGTAGATGATAACAGTAACGTAGAAGAAGTGGCTTGTACCACAGATGGTG
>CAMVRW010000129.1 GCA_947169985.1 uncultured Butyrivibrio sp.
CATATGGAGGAAATGATAGTGGATTTTGAAACATTCAAAGAAGAGGTCAGAGGAGATATCGAGAAAGCACTTTATGAGAGAACCGGTACAGAGCACTCTGTGGAGATCCATACTGTAGAAAAGATGAATGAGACCTATGAGGCGCTTACCATCAAGCCTGAGAATAGTGAGATTGGTGTTAACATCAATTCAAATGAGCTCTACAAGGCTTATAGCGATGGTATGGACTATGACCGCATTGTTGACGGTGCCGTAGACAAGGCCAGAGATGCCCTTGAGCATAGCCCTAATTTCAACATCGATGCTTTTAAGGACTATGACAAGATGAAAGAGACTCTTGCCATGGAAGTTGTGTCAGCAGAGAGAAATGCTGATCTTCTTGAGACTGTACCTCATAAGAACATGGAGGACATGGCTGTTGTTTACCGCTTTGTGGTAAGTACCGATGTGGGCGAGACTGGTTCAGTTCTTGTAACAAATAAGATGCTTGATCAGTATGGCATCACACCTGAGCAGCTTCACGCTGATGCCATGAAGAATGCTCCTGAGGTAAGACCTATGGAGATCAAAGGCATGGGCGAAGTCCTTGCTGAGCAGATGGGAATTGAGAACGCTGAGATGCTTGGTTTTGCAATTCCGCCTGAGCAGGATCAGATGCTTGTGGCATCAGTAAAAGGAAATGTCCATGGTGCCGGTGTTCTGGCATATGAAGATTTCATGGACAAAGCTTCCGACAGGGTTGGTGGCTCGTTTTTCATTTTACCCAGCAGCATACATGAGATTCTCATAATTCCAGACAATGGCCAATTCGATTTAAAGAGTCTGGAGAACATGGTTCGAGAGGTAAATGCTACCACAGTGGATCCGGTAGATAAGCTCACGGATAACGTTTATCACTATGATGCTCAGGACAAGGTCTTTGAGCTTGGTGAGAAGTTTGTCGAGCGTCAGAATCAGAAGGAGCAGGAGGCAATCAAGGACGAAGATGTCATTGACGATCTGGAAGCATTTTTAGATGCAGAGGATACTCCGGAAAAAAAGCCGGAGGACAGGGCATCGGTCTTTGATAAGCTGGATGCGGCCAAGGAAAAAGCAGCGACACAGCCTGTAAAGGATGCTGTTAATAAGGCAAAAGAGCACGGTGGTCCATCCATCGGCTGATCAGAATCGGGGTGTCTGTCAAATGCGGCAGGCACCCATCTTTATGGAGGAATAAAGCATGTCTGAGAGATATAACAGAGAAAAATATGGAAAAGGTAAATCGTACTGTGGAATCACAAACCTGCCTTCCGGGGCAGATATTACTCCCCATAACTGTAAGACTCCCTGTGTATATGGAAAGGGCAGGGAATTCTGCTATCCCTGTATGGCCAAGATCCTGAGCGGAAGTAGGGCTGCTGCATAATGAACAACGAGCAGGTAGCAAAGGAAAGCATCAGATTTGCTTTCAATACAACCAGAGTCTCAGCGTCTGTGCTATTGAAAGGGCTTATAGCAGCATATAAAGCTTATAAAAAAACTCAGGACAAGACCGGTAAAGGAAAACAGACTGTAAAACAGCTAATAAAGCAAGGGCAGGGCGCTTCAAGCCTTGAGATAAGCGGAGAATCTTTATGGAATTTCAAAAGAATTGCCAACAGATATGGTGTTGATTTCGCTATAGTAAAGGACAAAACTTCTGAGACTCCGAGATATACAGTGTTTTTCAAGGCGAAAGATGCGGATGCAATCACAGCCGTTCTTAAGGAATACGCTGACAAACTTGTAAAAAAAAATCAGGTAGTCGAACGACCCAGTGTGCTGCAGAAACTTCATGATATCCAGAAGAGACTTGCAAAGGAAGCTGCAAAAGACCTGGAGAAGACAAAGGAGCTGGTACGATGAATGAGAAAATGAAAGCTTTAGCGAGGGCAATACTGGCTTTAAAGCTGAAGAAAAAGGTCATTCTGAATAGCCCATACGTTCTTGTCGGGCTCTTTTGTACCAATCTTGGAGAGGCGTATCGCTTATCCATAGGAAAGACTTTTTCCGAAACAGTGCAAAGGATGGTACTGTATGGAGGCTTTAAGGTGGCATTTTCAAACATGCTTCCAAGCCTGCATGCTTTTGACCTTGTTGTGGGTATATGCTGCGGAGCTGCACTTAAGCTTGCAGTGTATATAAAGGGTAAAAATGCAAAGAAGTTCAGACATGATCAGGAATACGGCTCAGCCCGGTGGGGCACGCATGAAGACATAGAGCCCTTTGAGGATCCTGACTTTAAGAACAACATCATTTTATCCAAAACAGAGCGTATGACAATGGAAAGCAGACCTGCGGATCCCAAGTACGCAAGAAATAAAAATGTTCTTGTTGTCGGTGGTTCCGGCTCAGGTAAGACTCGTTTTTTTATAAAGCCCCAGCTTCTTCAGATGCACTCATCGTACGTCGTCACAGATCCGAAAGCCAGTATCATAAATGAGATTGGAGCGGCATTTGTGCATGAAGGTTATAGGATAAAGGTGTTTAACACCATCAATTTCAAGAAGTCACAACATTATAATCCGTTTTCATACATACACTCCGAAAAAGACATCCTAAAGCTCGTCACTGCCCTGATTGCCAACACCAAAGGTGAGGGCAAGGGCGGTGATGAATTTTGGGAGAAAAGTGAGAAGCTCTTGTACTCTGCACTGATTGGTTATATCCATTATGTAGCGCCTCCAAAGGAACAGAATTTTTCACTGCTTTTGGCTATGCTTAATGCCATGGAGGTAAAAGAGGACAACGAAAACTATAAGAATGCGGTAGATTATATGTTTGAAGAGCTGAAAGAAAATGATCCTGATAACTTTGCAGTAAGGCAGTATGCAAAATATAAATTAGCGGCCGGAAAGACAGCTAAAAGTATTTTGGTCAGCTGCGGCGCAAGACTAGCTTGCTTTGATATTTCCGAGGTTCGTGAGATCACATCTTATGATGAGCTGGAGCTTGATACTTTGGGTGATGAGAAGACAGTTCTGTTCCTGTGTATGTCAGATACAGATGCTACATTTAATTTCCTTATAAGCCTTATCTACACACAGCTGTTTAACCTTTTGTGTGAAAAAGCGGATGACCAGTATGGTGGAAGGCTTCCGGTGCATGTACGCTGCCTTATCGATGAAGCAGCCAATATCGGACAGATCCCTAATCTGGAAAAGCTTATGGCGACCATACGAAGCCGTGAAATATCGGCAGCTTTAGTCTTACAGGCAAAGTCACAGCTTAAAGCGATTTACAAAGACAACGCGGACACGATCACGGGCAATTGTGATTCCCAGATATTCCTCGGTGGCTCAGAACAGACGACTCTTAAGGATCTCAACACTATCCTGGGTAAGGAAACCATTGACATGTATAATACCGGAGAGACGAGAGGAACTAGTCAGAGCTACAACATGAACTACCAGAAGCTTGGTCACGATCTCATGAGTATCGATGAACTACAGGTCCTGGATGGTTCAAAGTGCATAGTGCAGGTAAGAGGCGTGAGACCTTTCCTGTCAGAAAAATATGATCTCACACAGCATCCAAACTACAAGTATACAGCGGATGCAGACAGTAAAAAGAATGAATTCCACTTACAGGACATTCTTGATCACAAGTTAATATTGAGACAAGATGATGAATACACATTCATCGAAGTAGATGAATAAAGCTCTTTCGGATGTCAATAAAAGGGCATCTGTATAGGGCTTTTTCATATTCATGCCCAACACCAGTCCATAGAGATGTGAGGGCATATGCAGCTGCATTTCCGGAATCAGTCGACGGGTTCCGGATTGTTACTATCAACAGACCGGCATCACAGCAAAACGAGTGGTGTCGCTAACCAACAAAAATTATTGGAAGGAGGAAACCAAGAGAATCGCAGACCGCATGGTTGAGCGATTTTTTTGGTAACACATGTTATGGCATTTTTTCAGAGCGCAATCGGCAGTTTGCAGACAATCACGGTGGCCCTTGGAGCCGGGCTCGGGGTATGGGGGGCTATAAACCTGCTTGAAGGTTATGGCAATGACAACCCTGGAGCTAAGTCTCAGGGAATGAAGCAGTTAATGGCGGGCGGTGGAGTTGCCCTCGTCGGAACTACGCTTGTACCCTTGCTTGCAGGACTTTTCTGATTCCGAAAAACAGGAGTCCCAAGGCATAAACAATTGATGGCAGGAGGAGGCGGTTTTCCGCCTCCATAAGCCTAAATAACAGGAGGAGAAATTGGATACAGTACTTCAACAGGTAGAAGAGTGGCTGAAAAGTATGATGATTCCAGTCATTATGAACCAATTGAATGGACTGTTTGACTCGCTGAATTCTGAAGTTGGAAGTATAGCATCCGGTCTGGGAGCATCGCCATCTGGCTTTTCCCCGGATGTTTTTAACATGATAAGAAATATATCGGAGACAGTGATAATGCCGATTGCAGGCATGATCCTGACATTTGTTGCAGTATATGAGCTCATCCAGATCATTATGAGCTATAACAATCTCGCAAACTTTGAGACATGGTTTATCTACAAATGGGTATTTAAGACCTTTGTGGCAGTGGAACTAATAACGCACACCTTTGACTTTACCATGGCGGTATTTGATGTAGCGCAGCATGTGATACTAAGCGCAGGAGGCGTTATCATGGATTCCGTAGCGGTTGATGCATCGGGACTTGCTGCAATTGAGAGTTCTCTGGAAGACATGAGCATATGGGCTCTTATAGCTCTTTTCATGCAGATATATGTCATCCAGTTTGTAACCATGCTGCTTTCAAAGCTCATCTTCGTCCTCATTTATTGTAGGATGATTGAGATATATATGTATGTTTCAATGGCTCCAATCCCGTTTGCAACCCTTGGAAACAAGGAACAGGGACAGATTGGCCAGAACTATATAAGAAGTCTTTTTGCTCTGGGATTCCAGGGCTTTCTTATTATGATCTGCGTAGGAATTTATGCGATGCTCATCCGGACATGCACTTTTTCAAGTGACATTATTGGTTCTATATGGGGAGTACTTGGTTATACCCTGCTCCTTGCATTCAGTATTTTCAAATCAGGAGCAGTAGCAAAGTCGGTGCTCCAGGCACATTAATGGAGGATTCATAAATATGGCCGCTTCGTACATTTCGGTGCCGAGAGATCTCACAAAGGTCAAAAATAAGGCAATATTCGGGATGACCAAAAGACAGTTAATATGCTTTTCAATAGCTGCAGTCATTGGTGTTCCTACATTTTTCCTCATGAGAAACATAGCACAGATAAATGTGGCAGTCATGGTGATGATGGTCGTCATGATGCCACTATTTTTCTTTGCGATGTATGAGAAAAATGGCAGACCTTTGGAAGTAATCTTAAGTCACTTTATTCAGCAGGTCTTTATCAGACCAAAGAAAAGACCCTATAAAACAGATAATTACTACGCAGCGCTTGAACGTCAGGCGGATGCAGAAAGGAAGGTGGAGGAAATTGTTCGTATTTCCATGGAGGAAAAAAACTGATTCCAGAGAGTTTACAATGCCTGAAGGCTTGAATCGGCAACAGCAGCTGGAAGTTAAGGAGATAATCAAAAATGCCCAACATGATGATGGTACTCCAAGAACTGCCCAGCAGACCATACCATTCGAGCGAATGTTTCAGGACGGTATCTGCAGAGTGGGGAGAGACTACTACACCAAAACGATACAGTTTCAGGATATAAACTATCAGCTGGCACAGCAGGAGGATAAGACAGAGATCTTTGAAGAGTGGTGCAGCTTTCTTAATTTCTTTGACAGTTCCGTACATTTTGAGCTTTCGTTCATGAACCTGGCTACAGATGCAACGGATTTTGAGAAAAAGATTGCTATCCCTCACCAGAAAGATGCTTTTAATGATGTCAGGGATGAGTATTCGACAGTCCTGTTAAAGCAGATGGAAGCAGGTAATAACGGACTTACAAAAACAAAGTATATTACCTTCGGGATCCATGCGGATTCCATGAAGTCAGCAAAACCAAGGCTTATCCATATTGAGATGGATATCCTGAATAACTTTAAGCGTCTGGGTGTTGTAGCAGAGACACTTAATGGATATCAGAGACTTGAGCTTATGCATAAGCAGCTCCATATGGGAGACAGGGCAAGATTCCATTTTGACTGGAAATATCTTGCGGGCTCTGGCTTATCCGTTAAGGATTTCATAGCTCCAAGCAGCTTTGAGTTTCCTACAGGCAGGTACTTCAAGATGGGAGATCTGCACTGTGCGATGAGTTTTTTGTCAATCGATGCTTCAGATATCAGCGACAGGATGCTTGCGGATTTCCTTGGGATGGAGTCAACGCAGATTGTGACAATGCATATTCATTCAGTTGACCAGACAGAGGCGATAAAGACTATCAAGCACACAATCACAGAGCTGGACAGATCAAAGATTGAAGAGCAGAAAAAAGCCGTCCGTGCAGGATATGATATGGAGATCATTCCTTCAGATCTTGCCACCTATGGCAATGATGCCAAGGCGCTTCTGAAGGAACTACAGACCCAGAATGAGAGAATGTTTCTTTTGACATTTCTTGTCATGAATACCGGCAAGACAAAACAGGAGCTTGAAAACAATATATTTCAGGCTTCATCCATAGCACAGAAGCATAACTGCAATCTTGTGAGACTGGACTTTCAGCAGGAGCAGGGACTTGTGAGCACATTGCCACTGGCTTATAACGAGGTTGATATCCAGCGCGGTATGACAACCTCAAGTACAGCAATATTTGTGCCGTTTACCACACAGGAACTGTTCCAGGATCACAGGGGAGCTCTTTATTATGGGCTCAATGCTCTGTCCAATAACCTTATCATGGTGGACAGAAAGCTCCTTAAGAACCCTAACGGACTTATCCTTGGTACACCGGGCTCTGGTACATCCTTCTCAGCAAAAAGAGAGATTGCC
>CAMVRW010000130.1 GCA_947169985.1 uncultured Butyrivibrio sp.
GTCGATGCCTGTGCGCTCTTTAGCAAATTCAAGAATGGGCCCTGTCATCAATACAATCTGATCCTTCCTGCCCATTGCCTCCTTGTTAACCCAGTCATGAGATTCACCTATTATCTTGAGAAATCCCAGAAAGCTGAAGAAATGTAAATTGTATGGATATATTTCAACCATAAGGATCATTGAAACAAACCATATTACTGCCATTACAGGTATGAGCTTCAATATAGGGATAATGTCCAAGGTGCAGATAAGATAAATAATTATCAGTACAATTATTTCATAGTACCAGGCTCTTATCTCGCTTAATGCCGCATTAGCAGCCATCCATGTGAAGTGGAGCAGAAACAGCTTCCAGGACATTTTTCGCAGATAGAACTCATAGAGAATGATGCAGCAATTGATCAGAAGCAAAGCATGAAGGCTGGAGGAATCTACTCTTATGGTTCCAAATATGCCATTTAGATAGTCACATCTTATTCCAAAAAAGAAAAACTGTATCAGTATGAGGACAAAGTGGATTGCAATGACATAGTTGAATAACTTACGGAGTAGGGCAATATCTCCTATATCAAGAAGCATGATACAAACGAACAGAAGTAGAAACATCCTGATGTAGGTTCTTATCCCCCAAAGATATGTAACAATTCCAGTTCTAAAGATTAGGGCACCAATAGTGCCAACCACAAAGAAGCCTGTTATCCATACTAAAAAAGGAAACAAGTCCTTCTCTTTCAGGCGCGCAGGGCCTTTTGAAATGATTGTTTTGGCAAAAAGGAAAACACATATAAAGTTCCCAAGATGCACTATAGGAAGTCCAAAGAGGGCCTGCCTGAGGCCCTCCGAGAACGACAAGATAATAATTGCTACAAAAAGCAGGTATTTATCAACCTTTTCTGAATTGATGATCTGTCCCCCCAACATTTCTCCCCCTATAAAATCACATCTTAGAGTCCAAGCTCTTGCCTGTCTCTATATGATCAAAGTTAGGAAGATAATCCTTGATGATGCTCACTATCTTCTCTTTCGATGTCTCTTTTTCAAAGGCATTATTCAGATTATCCAAGAGCGATACAAGTGATTCCTTATCTGGAATTGGCTTTCCGGTGATAACCCCAAGGGATGAGAAACGTGTCATATCTGAAGACTCTGTATCTGTAACAAATTCTTCAAAAGGCTTCTCGCCGGAGGTGTCAGAAACAAAGAAATGAACAGGGTACTGCTTGCTGCCGTTCTTCAAATCTTCTGCCTTATCTATCGCCTCCTGATCAGAGTTACATTCAAGAACTTCGTAACCATGATACTGTAAGAGTTCTCTGGCAATTGCATCAAACGTCATCATCTGTGCTTCTTCAAGCTTTGGGAAGAAGATCTCTCTATTGGCACCAAGCATACAGGAAAGCATACAGATCTGGCCTGATTCCTCAGGGGATACAAAATAGCGCCTCACATCGGATGGAGCTGACAAAGGCTGCGATTTCTGAATCCTGGAAAGGAATCCTGCAGGCAGAGAGCCATTGGAGAAGGCCACGTTAGCGAATCTTGCTGTCTTCACAGGGAATCTGTCTGAGTAGCTAAAGATAAGATCCTCCATGATACGCTTTGAAGCCCCCATAATGTTGACGGGGTTTGCTGCCTTATCTGTGGAAACGCAGAAATACTCCTCTGGCGGAAATTCCTTAAGGAGATCAAGGAGTTTTTTTGCATGGAGGACATTGTTCTGTATAAGTGCTTCTACTGAGTAAATGTCTTTTTCTGATCTGACATGCTTATGGGCAGAGAAATTGCCTACTATATCAAAGCCCTGGCGATTCCTGAACATCTTCTCAAACACTTCAGAAGCAAAATCCATGGGGTATGGCAGGTAGTCATCAGGAACATACATCCCTTTAGTCGAACGAAGATCACGAGTCAGCTCTGCAAGGGCATTTTCGTTAATATCCACTACCACCAGAGTTCTTGGCTTGAATGGGAGCAACGCCTTGATGAATGACGATCCTATTGATCCCGCTCCACCTATTACAAGAACGCTTTTGCCCTGGATCTTGGATGTCAAAGTATCACGATTGGCTTCGATATCCTCGATAAACATTGATGTAGGGCGCTTGGTTACATAAGTTGAAATGAAATTGTCTAAGTTGAACATTGTTTTGCCTTCCTTTGAAGTTTTTTATCTTATTATTTTCTCAAAATCATCCTTACCATGCTTACATATTGGGCAGATGAAGTCATCAGGGAGATCCTCGCCCACATATTCATAACCACAAATAAGGCATTTCCATACTGTTTCACCCTTAGGTGTTGTGCCTACTGGTTGTGGCTTAGGTTTGATATTGTTCTGGTAGTACTCGTAGGTGCAGGATGATGTGCTTGAAAGCACAGTCATGAAGGTTGGTTCACAAATGAACAGAGTGTGTGACCCAAGATCTACTGTGGATTCTACCTTAAGGGAGAAGTATGCGTTGGTGCCTGCTGTGATATAAGGAATGCCATTGTCCGCCATTTCATACAGATCTGAAGTACCAAGATCTGCCACCAGCTTATCCAGGAGCTCTTTTGAGAATTTATCTACATCTCTTCCGGACTGGAAGCCAAAGTGTTTGAACAGTTCAAACTTCGCATCGTTACTGATGACTGAGATGTTGCACTGCCCGGTTGCTTTTATCATATCGTGAGTGTAGTTAGCTTTGTTAACTGCGATGGAGATTCGATTTGGATCTGATGCAACCTGAACAGCAGTGTTGATGATACAGCCATTCTTTTTATCTCCCTGAACTGCAGTGCAGACGAAAAGTCCGTAGGAGAGCTTGTACATTGCCTTGTTATCAAATTCTCTGTTACTCATAGTGATGGCTCCTTTCTTGGGAATCTTCTCTAATGTTTCAGCTTTTGTTTACAACGCTCTGGATCCAAGATGCGTATTCATCAGCATCCATGCGATGGAGGCTCTTAAGATTCTCTGTAGTCTCCCTAATCTGGTCTGGGTTGTTCCAAATTCTTGAAATGGATGCTGCCAGATCATTAACATTTCCGCTCTCAAACAGCCATCCAGTCTTTGATTCGGTGATAAGCTCAGGGATTCCGCCTATTCTTGCTCCAAGCACCGGTGTCAGGCGCTGCTGGCTCTCCATTACGGAAAACGGGCAGTTCTCATACCACTCTGATGGGATAATCGAGAAGTCTGCATTTGCAATAAGGCTATTCAGGGCGACTCCTGTCTGGAATCCGACGTTGGTGGCATTGGAGAGAGCGTTGATAACATCAGCGTACTCTCCACTTCCTGCGAAGACAAAGTTGACGTCAGGAAGCTTTTTGGCTGCCTCAATAAGGGTTCGGACACCTTTTTCTTTAGAGAAACGGCCAAAGTATAACACATAGCGATCGTATGGGAGGTCTACGGTATTTGTCAGCTGCGTCTCGCTCACATGCTCCACGAAGTTGTGCATAGCTATGGTCTTGCCTGCAAACACAGGATTATGGTCCATTTTGGATTTCATGAATTCGGAGCAGCAGATTATGGTATCTATGTACTTGTATACACCCTTCCACTTCCAGAAATAGGCCTCCATAGCGCCTATGACAGACTTTGCTGTTGAGCCATGGATGCACTTATTCTTTACGCAGTTATTGAAGTCTCCATGAATGCACTTCTCGCAGTTTTCATGGGTGGCAGGATTGTTAAACATATGATTGGGGCAAAGGAGTTGGTAGTCGTGAGCCGTGAAAAGGATACGACAGGTCTTTTGCCTCTGCTGACGCCACTTGACTGTCTCGAGGATTATGGAGGGGGTCAGCTGATAGTTGAAATTATTCAAGTGAACTACGTCGGGCTGGAAATCATCCAGAACAAGCCTAATCTTCTGACGGGCTTCCTTGCTATATATGGTCTTGATGGGATATGTGAGCTTCTTAAAAGGGCTTCCACCGTGAAAGTCCATATCGCTGGTGTAGGCATTAACTGCGTTTCCTACGCATCGTCCCTCATGCTCCATACCGAAGTACTGAACTTCGTGCCCCTGGCGTTTCAATGCATCACCAAGTCCAAATATGTAAGTTTCTGACCCCCCATTAGGGTGGAGGAATTTGTTTACGATTAAAATTTTCATAGAACCATTCTAACAGAGTTTACGGCTGTGGTAAAATGGGGACTGGAGGAGAAAGTATGCTGATTACTATTCTTAGTTGGATTTATATCTTTTTTGTCAGTTTAATAATCGGATTGGCTGTTAACAGATTATTGTCTAAGTTGATCCCGGTTCCTTCAAAGGACAGCTTTGGGGTTACAGGTTTTATTGTGACCGGAATTGTGGCGTTGACAGTCTATGCTGAGACTTTCAGCATTTTCTATAAGATTGGGGCGGTTTGCCATCTGATAATACTTACTGGTGCGGGAGTTGCAGCTTTTGTTTTTCGTAAGGAACTGTGCGAGCTTTTGGAGTTCTTTTGGAACAGGCTTGTAGGCGAGAGTTCGCCCGTTTCTGATAGGCAAAGAAGGCTTGTTGTCTTTGCACTTATTGTTTTGGGAGCAGCTTTTTTCACCTCCCGCGGCTCTTTTCATACAGATACAGGAATATACCATGCGCAGGCCATCAGACTGATAGAGGAATACGGCGTTATAAAAGGCCTGGGCAATCTTCAGCTACATTTTGCATATAATAGTTCTTATCTTTCACTTTGTGCCCTGTTCACAATGGGATTCATGCTTCCGGAAAAGCTCCATCTTCACACCATGACAGGATTTTTCATGGTGATTTTCTGCTGCTATGCTGTGCATGGGCTGTTGAGGATTCGGGAGCACAAGAGACATGGCGGGGATTTTGCAAGAATTGCTATCCTTCTGTATGGGCTGACCAATATGACCGGACTTCAGTCCCCCGCAACAGATTACGGAACCATGTTTATGGTGCTATATATTCTGACTGCATGGATTAGTTATGCTGAAGAGCACGAGGATGAGACTGAGGATATTGCATATTATGGCTATCTGGCAGTTCTGTCCATATTTACAGTCAGCATGAAGCTTTCTGCGGCTTTATTGGTTCTTTTGGCTATTCTGCCCTTTATTCGTCTTGTTCAAAGGAAGATGTGGAAGGAACTGTCTTTTTTCCTGATTATTGGTTTTGTTTCATTTCTTCCATATCTGGTCAGGAACGTTATTATCTCCGGATGGCTCTTTTACCCTGTAGCAGCTATTGATCTGTTTGATGTAGTGTGGAAGATTCCGAGGGAGTACATGGAGGTTGATGCGACGCAGATCAAGGTCTGGGCAAGATGCCTGTTTGATGTGACACGAGTCGATGATGGTATTTCCACATGGTTTCCTGTTTGGTGGGAGAATCGGACACATTTTGAAGAGATGCTCATGTACTCTGAGCTTGTAGGTGTTGTGCTCCTTGTTATTAATACTGTTCACAGGATCAGAGAAAAGAGCTTAGACCTGGCTTGGATCGTGTTTCAGACTACAGTTATCCTGAATATATTCCTATGGTTTTTTACCGCACCATTTGTCAGATATGGGCTGGCATTTCTTTTCCTGCTGCCACTTTGCGCAGTGGGGGATGCGCTTAGCATGATAAGTAAGAAGAATCTTGTTGCTATCGCTCTTTCAGCGCTGATATGCATCAACTTCTTCAGTTGGATAGATAATTACTTTACGGATTGCATGGTATTCGTAAAACAAAATGTGTTGTCCGGATACTATATTGCTCCTGTTCCTTTTGACGAGGGCCACATGACCCCTGTGGAGCAGGATGGATGCACATTCTATATCGCCGGGCTTGATGAGGTCAACAGCTACTACACATTCCCTGGGACATGCTACGAGGATATGCTATACAGATCGGAGTTAATTGGTTCAAGGATTGAAGATGGACTGAAGGCAAAGGATGATACAAAGTAGTTATCTCATGCAGCATTTCTTGTATTTCTTTCCACTGCCACAAGGACAGGGATCGTTTGGATATGTTTTCTTCTCTGAATCTTCCTTTGCTATGTGGACAGGGTCTTTTACCAGGCGGTAGTCTGCACGGAGGATACCGTAATCCTGAGAATCAAACGGATTGATGGGGGAATATCTCTTTTCCATGCATCTATCGTAGTTGATTATTGTCTCAGGGCGTTGCAGGTATTCTATGAATTCCTGTGCATCCGGGCGGCCTTTTCTCCATATATTCTTCACTTTGCAGACCTTACCTCCGGATTCCTTATCAATTCTAAGCAGATCAACGAAGGGGTTGCAGAAGTATTTCAGATATGCAGAGTTATCAGTGATATAGACATCACCCGCTTTTAGTGGTGTAAAGTCGTAGGCGTCCGTACATGCGACCAGGATAATGTGATCATCGTCGTATGGAGCATCCGGCAAGTCGATGGACACGGAAGCTTTAAACTTTTCCCAGTCTTTTTTCACCGAATCACGTCTTCTAAGGAGTTGTTCAATAGCCTTTTTTACATGTTTCTTCTTGCTATCTAATTCTGACAGCTCGTAGGATGTCATGACTGCCTTTAATTCAGTCAATATCAGGTAATCCCCCAGGGTTGAGACCACATCAAATTCAATGTCTTTGCCATCGAAGGCTATGTATTTAACTTCTCCCTCATTCACCCGGAAGTATGGAATGGGGACATTATGTATGTTTCTAAATACATCAAAATATCCATCTGCGAGAGCTCTTTTAAAATCCTTCTCAAAAACATGGCCAACAGGAGAAACATCCACATTAAAGCGGCTCAGAAGCCTTTCGATCACCCTGTCCATATTGATCTGGTCAAGCAGCGGATAGCAGATGATGACCTGGCTCTTGCTTATCTTGACAAGAGGCTGTGAAAAGATATCCTCTCCCTTGTTATCTTTCTCATGAAAAACAAAGCAGTCTACGAGCTTTTCGGCGTACTTGGCGTCATAACCATATAGTCTTGATAGCTCTTCAGCGAG
>CAMVRW010000131.1 GCA_947169985.1 uncultured Butyrivibrio sp.
TCCGCTTCTATAGCCAAAATCTCCTCATTCAAAGACAGCATACGGGCATCAAGGTTCGCTACCATAGTTGCACATTCATGAAGCTCTGAATTGATATGAGCCGGAGCCTTTCCTTCAAACTTATACTGAATCTTATGCTCCAGTGAAGCCCAGAAATCCATGGCAACAGTCCTGATCTGTATCTCCACCTTAACATTCACGATCCTGTCAGAAAGATAAACAGGAAGAGAAACTATCATGTGATAGCTCCTGTATCCGCTGGGCTTGGGGTTCATGATGTAATCCTTCACCGTCAAAACCTGGATATCCTTCTGATTGCTGATCATCTCAGCTATCCTGTAGATATCAGATGTAAAGGAACAGATGATACGGATTCCCGCAATGTCATTCACATAGCGGACCATGTTTTCCAGGGTGGACTCATAGCCGTTTCTCTTAAGCTTTTTTACAATGCTCTCAGGAACCTTAACACGGGCCTTTACATGCTCGATAGGGTTATACCTGTGAACCTCCTGAAACTCTTCATTAAGGATCTCAATCTTGGTGGTGATCTGCTTCAGGGCAGCATTATAAAGGAGGTTTACTTCCTCCCAGGAGTTCATATCATCAGATATTTTCATGTCCATTCCGGATAGATCAAGTTCCATTTGCGAAATATTCCTTATTAAGCGCACACGCCATGCGGATCTTGCGTGGCAGTTTTTTGTAGTTTCTTCCCAGCTTGTAGCCCATAAATCTGAAGCCACACATTATCACGTAGTGAGGGATGAGATACCCCTTACCAAGCTGTCTGAAGTCCTCTATGGTCTGGGATACCATTTTCTTGCCTTCTGTCTCTGACTTAACAGCTCCAAAGATCTCAGGGTGCTCAACCTGCGAAACTCCCAGATCAAAGTTCCTGTGGAACTGCTGCATGCATGAGTAGTTGTGAGAATGGATCACGCCAGCCTCAGGAACGTAGCAGATGGCATATCCATTCTGACACGCAGTTCCTGCATAGACCATATCCTCGTTAAAGATAGTCCTGTGGGTGAAACCTCCCAGCTTATCAAACACATCTCTTCTGTACATTGCACAGACATTGGAACAAAAATAAGTCTTGATACCAAGGCGTCCAAGATCCGCCTGTGTCTTTCTCATGGGCTCTGTAGGATAATTGAACTTCCTTGAATAGCGCTCAGCCAGGTTGCAGTCTGACTTTGGATACTGTCTTCCATAGGCTGCTGCCACTTCAGGGTCCTCAAGGGCCTTTGAAAGGCTGGAAATAAGCATCTTGTCCCTGGGAAAAGCATCCTGGGTCATCATCAAAAAGAAATCCGCCTTGGAGTGCTTAACTCCCTGATTCCTTGTCTCACCGTGATCAAATTCAGCCTTGGTCACATGTTGCAGAACAATGTTGTCATATTTCTCTAAAGGGTCTTCCTTTGAACTGGAAATGAGATAATCCCAATACTTCTTTTCCGTATTCATAATGATGATGTGGGAAGGGCGAAGTGCCTGGCTCTCCAGGTCATCAATAAGGCGCAAAAAAGACAGATCCGGTTTATAGGTTGGTATTATTATATCAATGGTACTCATTCTTTTTCCTGTTTTCATAAAAACGGGCCGGGCTCCTAAAAGAACCCAGCCCCTTTAATCTCAATAAATATTAGTTGGAAAGATACTTACTAACGTCTCCCTTGATCTTCTCGCTGTACTTCTGAACGTCTCCTGAAACCTCATACTCGGAATCGTTGAACAGGAACTGATGGAGCCACTTAACATTGCTCTGAAGGTCAACAGGAAGTACGCAGCTTCCAGCCTTACCCATGGTACCTGTAGCACGCATATCCTCTGCAGGGAATCCGCTGTTCTCAACAACGTTGTAGTTGGCAATGTTCTTAAGAAGTGCAAGGATCTCGTCAAGGTCAAGAGATGTGTAGGTCTCGCCAAAGGCCTTGTTAGCTACTGTCTCAAGCTGTGAGTAGCTCATGCCCTTTGCCTTATCGAGGCATGCCATAAGGACAGTTCTCTGTCTCTCAGCACGTCTGAAGTCGTCACCTGCTGTGTATCTGATACGGCAGTAAGCTGTTGCCTGAAGACCATTAAGGGTCTGAACACCTGAGCTTGTAACAGGTGTGTAGTTGAGCTTCAGCTCAGTAGCCATTGTTGACTGGTAGTTATTAAGGTGGGAGATTTCTGCATCAGTAACATCGATTGTTACACCGCCAAGAGCATCAACCACATCTGTGAGCCCTCTGAAACCGATGGTTACAAAGTTCTCAATATCCATATCAAGGTTCATGTTAAGCATTGAGATAGCCTGCTCAGGACCACCCTGGGCGTATGCTGCATTACACTTGGTATAGGTATCATTACTAAGGTTAAGGTATGTATCACGGTAAACTGAGCAGAGCTTGATATCACCGTTCTCGTTGTTGATAGAAGCGATCATGATAGTATCTGATCTTGTATTCTTGGTGAGCTCCTCCTCACGGGAGTCAACACCGAAGAGGGCGATATTTGTGTAGCCCTTCATCTTCTCATCATTTACAACGGTCTCACTGATACTCTGGGAGATAGCCTCCTCATTCAGGTTAACCTTACCTACCTTTGTGACATCAACTTTGAAGAACAGTGTGTATGCCACATATACTAAGATGCAGGCAACAAGCATTTCTGCTACTAAAAGAATTATTGCCTTTGTGCTGTTTTTCTTTTTCTTAGGACTGTTTCCGGAACCATTTCTGGAACCGCCGCCATTTCTTCCACCATTACCGCTTCTTGAAGAAGGTCTTGAGGAAGATGGTCTTGAAGAACTTCTTGAGGCTGATCCGCCATTTCTTGATGAAGAACCTGCGCTTCTTGATGATGAACCACTTCTTGATCCTGTCTGTGAACCGCTCCTTGAAGCCGATCCACTTCTTGAACCCTGTGAACTTCTCCTGGGCTCTCTGTCATCGTATCTATCATCGTAGCGATCGTCGTATCTGTCGCTTCTGCGGGAAGGCCTGCGCTCTTCTCTCTCGTAGTACTCGTCGTCTCTGTTTGACATTACAAAACTCTCCTCACCCAACGTTTTTGGTTTTCACAAATTGCAGAAAACCACCAATACATTTTGCCACAATTAATAAGATTATACAACCCCATGAAAAAACGCACGCCAGTGCTGCATTTGAATTGCTTTCCACACTAGTATGCGTTCTTGTTTACAAAGCCATGGCGGATTGTGCCCACAAGGATCTTGAAATCAAAGGCCATGGACCAGTTCTCGATATAGTAAATATCGTAGTCGATTCTTTTCCTGATGGAGGTATCTCCGCGGTAGCCGTTTATCTGGGCCCAGCCGGTAAGTCCCGGACGAACCTGGTGCTTTACCATGTATCTGGGGATCTGCTCCTTGAATTTCTCAACAAACTGAGGTCTCTCAGGCCTTGGTCCCACCAGTGACATCTGTCCCACAAAAATATTGAAGAACTGTGGCATCTCATCGATACTGGTCTTCCGAAGAAATGCCCCAACCCTTGTGACTCTTGGATCACCCTTCGTGGTCCAGCCTTTCTTTTCCTCGGCCTCGGTCTGAACCTTCATGGTCCTGAACTTGTACATCATAAATGGTGCGCCGTTAAGCCCCACTCTCTCCTGCTTGTAGATAACAGGGCCTTCGCTGGTGAGCTTGATAAGTATGGCTGAAACCAGCATGATAGGCGAAAACAGAATGATGGCAAACAGTGATCCCACAATGTCCACCAGTCTCTTTGCCAGTTTGTTGAAGGAGTTGGTAAGTGGCACGTATCTGATGTTGATGACAGGAATGCCCTGAACATCCTCAGTGTAGGGATTACTTGGGAAAAGAGATGAGTAATCCGGAATGAACTTGGTGTGGATACCGGATTTCTCACATTGTGCCACCAAAACCTCCAGCCTGTCGTAATCGTCCAGAGGAAGGGTGATGGTGATCTCATCGTAATTGTTCTGTTCGATGTAATTTCCCAGCTCGTCTATCTTTCCAACAACCTTGACACCATGGTAGCTTGTACCCAGCGGTACAAAGTCGTCAAGAACGCCCGCCACAATGTATCCCCATTGGGGATTATCCAAAATCCTGCTGATATAGGCCTCCGCAGCTCTGGAATATCCCACCAGCAGAATGTGCTTGATGTTGTAGCCCTTCTTCCTGATGTACCTAAGGAACTTCCTCAGCATCCAGTGAGCAAAGGTGGTCAGGGTAATATTCAGTCCGAAGAATATACCGATCATGGAACGGGAGAAATATGGCTGGTTGATCATGTACAAAACAACCAGGAACCCAATGACGCCCATTACATTGGCCTGAACTATGTCCACAAACTCATCCCAGAGTCTCAGCGCCCTTCTTGAGGTGTAGAGCTGGACCATGTAATAGAGCATAAGATAGCAGGGAATCAGGAAATAAAGCGCAGAAAAATAAACCGGCATTGGAAGACGTCCGACCACCGGTCTCTTATCCGCAAAAATCGATTCAAATTTAAGGTAATAGGACAGCGAGTAGGAACCAGCCACCAAAAGCCCGTCCACAATGACATGCGCCCTATTAAGATGTACCTGATTGTCCTTGATCATATAACTATCATAGACTGCCGTTCCCCCAGCCTTGCGGCCCGCAGCCTGATCCCCTAACTTATGTACCATTATAATTTAATTTAGGCCCCAGGGCAAACTCAGATTCCGAAGGCCCGCCTCGCCAGATTCACCCACAGCTCGATCTGAAGCCTTACAGCGCCAATAAACTCTGTCTTTCCAAACTTCACCCTCTTATCAGCATTCCCGGCGATCTTGCGAAAGCCCTGCATAAGCCCGCGGATATGAGCCTTCCCCAGATGATGTCTTACGTAAAAGACATGCTTGATGAGAATTCCAAGCAGTATAAGCGGGAAGTTTATAAAGATCTGGAAAATGGGCATATTCTTGAAAATAAGGTAGATGTTGTTCCCCGCTGTGAGTTCCACCTTAAAAGCATTGTACCTTGAGCCGCTGGATCCGCTCCCTACGTGATACACAATGGCTGTGGGCTCCATTACATTGGCAAAGCCTTTGAGCCTTGCCCTGTAACCAAGGTCCACATCCTCAAGATAGCAGAAATGCTCTTCGTCAAAATACCCAACTATATCTAAATACTCTTTTCTGTAGATCGCCGCTCCTGCGCAGGCGCTGGTAACTGACTCCCTGTGCGAAAACTGCCGGTTGTCCTTATCCTTCCCCGGCGTAAAAGCCCAGCCAAGAGCACAGTAAAGGTCTCCGCAATCGTCAATATCATGGGGCTGTGCCATCTTCAGCATCTTAGCCTGGGCGGAAAAGAGCCTTTTTTTGTTCTCCATTACTCCCACAAGACTCTCCAGTGCCTTCTCATCACACATGGTGTCATTGTTCAGCAAAAAGACATACTGGCTGGCTGCCGCTTTGATTCCCACATTTGCAGCATTGGCAAACCCGGTGTTCTCAGAAAGTTCAATGAGCTTCACCTGGGGGTATTTATTCCTTATATGATCCTGGCTGCCATCAGTGGAACCATTGTCCACAATGATGACCTTAAACTCCTGAAAAGTCTGTTTTTTAAGGCTTTTAAGGCAGTCGTCCAGATATTTCTTTCCATTATAATTAGGAATTATGACTGTTACTAGTTCCATGCCTGTCTATATCCTTTTAATAAGCTGTGGGTCCCAGAGAATGCGATAGCCCCTCTTTCGGATCTCGCCCCCAAGGCGGAGGCTCATGTCAACTGTCTCCTCATTAGAAAGTCCCTCAAAGGGATCATTAACCATGGTCTCTATGGCGTCGATCACCATTTTTTCCGTTTCATTTTCAGTGGTGACCATGTACTTTCTGGCCCCCTCAAAGCTGTCGTAATACTTAACTCCTGTCACTTCCTCATAGAGCGGGATAAGCTCCGGTCTTACAGCCATACAACGTACATCCACAGCCAGTGCATCCTGCTGTAGAACCGCCCTGTGCTGAAGTCCTCCCGAGAAGCCCTCAGGAAGTTTATCGTAGACCAGTGTTCCGTTTTTGCGATACATTCCGCCGCAGATGAGATTTCTTTTGTTTAAAAGCTTACCGCCGATACCGCCAATATCCTTCCTCTGGGAAAAGACATCCGGGTTATAGGTCAGCCTGTAGAAGCCAAGATGTGGCAGCTCCTGGGCTGTTGCATCAATTCCGTAGTCATCCATAAGGCTCTGAAGAGCTCTTTTCCCGGCATCGTAGGCATAGGTCTTGCTGGCAGGATTGGCTGCCGTTGAGCCCTGATGGCACCTCCAGTGATACAGGACCTTATCCATGTGCACGATCTGGCCAGAGGCCTGGGGCATGAAAAGAGCTGTCTCTGCGCAGGCACGCAAAAACAGATCATAGTCCTGGGCGCCGTCAAACTCTGCCCTGAGCTTAAGCCTTTTTATGATATCTGCCCTCAGCATGGTGAAATGGCAGATGTAATTGTTGGACATGAGATAGTCCATATTGAAAGAGGGCTTTTCGTGGTACTCGTAGTACCTGCCCTTCCTGTCGTCGAATTTATCCTCGTCGGAGTAGATAAGGCGAATGGGGCAGTCAGAAAATCTGGCCAGTTTTCCCTTTCGCATGCTTTCTCTGATAACCCTTGAGCACTCGTAAAGAGCGTCGGGGGTCAGAACGTCGTCGTGATCCAAAAGGCCTATGTAATCCCCTGTAGCTTTCTTGAGACCGGCGTTGGTGTTGTCAGAAATTCCCTTGTTCTCATCAAGGTGAATATACTTGATCCTTGGGTCCGCCTTGTCGTACTCCAGGGCAACTGCCAATGGGGTTTCTGATGCGTCAGCCAGCACCAGTTCCCAGTTTCCGTAGGTCTGGTTTACTACTGACTCGATCATCTGCCTTAGGAACTGCTCCGGAGTATGGTAGAGGGGG
>CAMVRW010000132.1 GCA_947169985.1 uncultured Butyrivibrio sp.
AGTCACCATGGACTTCATCCGTATAGGGATTGTAACCCCCAAAGAAACTGTTTGGAATTCGTATGCGCCAAACATTCTCAAAGGCTTCCCAGCCATCAAGGCGCTCTGCGCCTGTAATAACTGCCTCACCCCTTGAAGTGCTGACATATTTGATCCTGTCAGACTCTGTGCCTGAATTTGCAGGTTTAACCCATTCTCTGTAAATCCCGGGAGCCACCAGCACTGTATCCCCCGCCTGTGCTATAAGTGCAGCCTCCTGTATTGTCTTGAAAGGATGCTCCACTGAGCCGTCGCCACTTTTAAGAACGTTCCCAGACACATAAATCTGCATACTTTTCCCCCTCCAATCTGTTATACTATAGTATACCACGTTTTGGAGGAGTATTATTATGGGAAGAATGAAATTCATCTATGCAATTGCGATTCTGGCAGGCTTTATCCTGGCAGGTGTCATCATAAGCCTTATAAGCTCAATGTTTTAACCCATGGCCAATTTCTTATTCTGGTACAGATCTGAATCTGCCCTTGCTATGAAGGCCTGGATTGATACAGGCGCCTGATAATCATACTGAGCAATTCCGATGCTGACGCTCACATCGTAAGGAGCTGCATCATTTTCTGTTAATCTTCTGATGTTATTTTTAATCTGATCTGCGAGCCATGTAGCTTCTGCCTTATAGGCCATCTCTGCTACTATCACAAATTCATCGCCACCATATCTTGAAACAAACATCCTGCTCCTGGGTCCACCCTGGCAGGCTTCTTTTATTGCACTGGAAACCCTGACAAGTGCCCTGTCGCCCTCAGCATGTCCGTATGCCTCATTGATATTGCGCATTCTGTTTACATCAACCATCAAAAGGAAAAGACTCATTCCAGGCTCTTCATTCTTCATCTTCTGAATAAGATATCTGTACATCTGATTCCTGTTGTTGGTCTGGGTAAGAGGATCAATGGAGATCAGATTATCAATGGTTGTGGTGTAAACATAAAATACAGCCAGTACACCACCATAGCAAAGGAACGGTATTCTCCAGTAAATAGCCTGTAAGATTCCAAGTAAAATAGGCGCTGAAGGGAATATCGCGATCATAAGGTAGATACCTCTTTCAGCATACCTGTCCTTGTTGAAATATCTGGAAAAAGCCTTTATAGACGCTGCAATCATATAGCCAAATGGAACTATTATGAGAAGAACATAAAACCTTCCGTTTACAAGCTTTCCTGTCTCATCCACATAAAAAACAAGTCCTGTCCAGTTGGCAGAAACACACAAAAAGGCAGCAATAACAACAGGAATAGCTAAAAGATACCGGTTTCTCATCTCTTCGATAAACTTATCTCTTTGGATTACCTCAGAGACCACAAACCAGTAATATGCAGAAAAACTTATTAAAACATAAGTGCAGGTATTTGCCAGATATATCAGGGAGACCGACGACCCAATTAGGCCTCCATCCACCAGTCCCCAAAAAATCTCAGCGGCATAATAGAACATAAGAATGATTATCATGTTTCCCAGATAAATCTGAGAAGCCTGCTTGTTTACACTCTTTACGATTTTTAAAAGAATAACAGCCAGGAGCAGAATGCAAAAGAAATATGCCTGGCAATAATAAAATACATACCCCAAACCAATAGCCTCCAAATCTACGTGACAATAATTTTACCCTTATCACGCACCGCTTGCAATAGCTTTTAATGCCTCAAATTCAGAATCGTAGACTCCTCCCATGGCTTCAACTTCCTCCCAGGTATACCATGACCCGGAAAGCTGCACTCCCTTGATAGAAATATCCGTAGCAATGACCATAAAAGGCTTATGGTTAACGACAATGTAACAGGTCCTGTTCAGCCCAAAAGGAGTGACAAACACGTGGCCCGTATCTATGAGGTGATTAAGCTGATCAATCGTTAAGTTTTTATTTAGTGGAACTGTTTTCAGCATATAACATTTCCTTTTTAGGCTATAAAAAAGCCAAACAGTATACAAATTTATTATACTATCTGGCTTTTTGAGTGTAAATTCGTTTATATTTATTTAATAAAAGGTTCAGATGTTGTAATTTCTTTCTCCAAAAATACCCGTCCCAACTCTTACAAATGTAGCTCCTTCCTCAATCGCGACCTGGTAGTCTCCTGTCATTCCCATAGAGAGGGTATCCATGTTAACTCCCGGAATGTTCATGGCGTTAATACTGTTCATCAGCTCTTTTAACCCCTTAAAATATACCCTGTTGCTCTCAGGATCTTCCGTGTAGGGAGCGATGGTCATAAGGCCTCTGATGTTAAGATGGGGAAGAACGCTTATCTCTTTTACAAAAGAGGGAGCTTCATCAGGTGATAAACCAAACTTGCTGTCCTCATGAGCCATGTTGACCTCAATAAGAACATCTATCTTCTCATCAGTCTTGGAAAACTGCTTCTCTATTTCATCTGCCAGCTTCCTGTTATCAACTGAATGGATCATGCAAACCCTGCCAGGAAGATACTTGACCTTGTTGGCCTGAAGATGGCCTATCATATGCCAGGATAAGGGCTCCTTGATCTCCTCTGTCTTATCCTTTATCTCCTGGACCTTATTTTCTCCAAATACAGTAATTCCGCAGTCCATAGCCTGTCTGATATCGCTAACGGGCTTTGTTTTACTTACTGCAATAAGAGTTACTTCGCTTCTATCTCTGCCAGCCTTTTTGCAGGCATCCTGTATATTCTTCTCTACAAGTTCCAAGTTTTCTTTGATCATAACCCATCTCCCATGCTAGATTTTTTTTCATGTGTAGTATATCATAATCATAGGGTTGTGCAACGGGGGTAAAAGCCTATGCTTATCAATGAAGTTGCAAATGGTTCCGCAATTAAGATACATGCCGTAATTAACGGACACAGCGTTGTCCTTTTGACTTCGGCTATTTTTGGTGTGTCCGGAGGTCTGCTTGTAAGGCCCATGGAATACTTCGGAAAGTATATGGAGATCTTAGAGCCCTCAAATTGTGAAATCCGCAATAAACGCGACGGAAGAGTCTACAAATTTGTATCAACCACCATCACTCCCGTAAAGACCCGTTACGGTAATTTCCACCTGATCAAAAGTGCCTCAATGCTTGAGCCTGAGAACGAAAGAAAGGCCGAAAGGTTCCATATTGAGAAGCTTGGTCTTATGTCTATCAATGGTAACAGCCTTGATCTTAAGAACTGCATCGTTCACGACGTTTCCATGAGAGGCATTTCCCTTATTATAGATGACAACACCAAGATCAATATCGGAGACCATATAGACGTAATGTTCAGATATGGAGCCATGCTCCACAACTATGAACTGTCTACTATTGCTGTCAGATTCTTTACGGTGCAGGATAAAAAAGCTGTCGGCTGCACCATATCCAATATAAATGTTGACCTTATTACACTTCTTGTTTCCATGAAGAAAGAGCTTGCGAACCTTGATAATGTGCCTGAGACAGATCTTAATCCGGAAATTTCTCAGGATCAGCAGGTGCTTGAGGTCGAGGAGGATATTGCAGCAGCAATACCGGAAAGGCCCTCTTCCATTACTATTCCTGCCAATGGAACGAGTGGAAACAACCCAAAGACCTTGAGAGAACAAAGAAAAGAAGAAAAAATGGCCCAGCAGGCCAAGGACATAGCCAGTTTGCTGGACCTTAAGGATATCTAAACAAAGAGCCGCCCCCAAATATCGGAGACGGCTTTTACTATCTGTCAGAAGCGGATCTGCTTCTCTACCATTCTTACAAATTCAACATTGTTTCTTGTCTTAGAGAACAGATTGATGCACTGATCTACCGCATCGTCAGCCTTCATGCCGTTAAAGCCCTTTCTAAGGCTATTGATAGCTGCCAGCTCTTCACCTGAAAGAAGAAGATCTTCTCTTCTGGTGCTGGACTTAGGAATATTGATAGCAGGGAAGATTCTCTTTTCCTGGAGCTTTCTGTCAAGCACCATTTCCATGTTACCTGTACCCTTGAATTCCTCGTAGATAACGTCATCCATCTTGGAACCTGTCTCAATAAGTGCTGTAGCCAGGATTGTAAGGCTTCCGCCCTCTCTCATGTTTCTGGCTGCACCAAAGAATCTCTTTGGCATGTGAAGAGCAGCTGGGTCAAGACCACCGGAAAGTGTTCTTCCTGAAGGAGGAACCACAATGTTGTAAGCACGGGTAAGTCTTGTGATGGAATCCAGAAGGATGACCACATCCTTGCCATGCTCAACGAGCCTTTTAGCTCTCTCCATTACCATCTCTGCCACTCTCTTATGATGCTCAGGAAGCTCATCGAAGGTTGAATAGATAACCTCTGCATTTGGTCCCTCTACCTCTTCCTTGATATCTGTTACTTCCTCAGGTCTCTCATCGATAAGAAGAATGATAAGGTGAATATCGGCGCTGTTCTTAAGGATTGACTTTGCAACCTCCTTAAGAAGTGTTGTCTTACCGGCCTTAGGAGGAGAAACGATCATACCTCTCTGTCCCTTACCGATAGGGCTTATAAGATCCATGATCCTCATGGCAACTGAGCATCCTGGCTGCTCAAGTCTGATCTTCTTGTTAGGGAATATTGGGGTCATCTTGTCGAAATCCCATCTTCCCATGGCAACTTCAGGCTTGTAACCATTTACTGTGTTAAGAACTGAAAGAGCTGCAAATTTATCTGTTTCCTTCTTGGCTCTGCAGATTCCTGTAAGGATATCTCCTGTCTTCAGGTTGTATTTTCTGATAAGTCCGGGAGCCACGTATACGTCATTCTCTCCAGGAAGGTAATTCTCACATCTGATGAAGCCGTATCCATCCTGCATTACCTCAAGGATTCCGCCTGCACTGTCGCCATCAGCCATATCCTGTGCCTCAGGCTCTTCTTTTGCACTCTGTGCATTCTTAGGAGCCTGATCAGCAGTTGCTGGAGCTGAGGCATTTGCAGAAGTAGCCTGCTTGGCATTTCCGCCTGCTACAACAATCTTCTTTTTACGAGGTCTCATGTCGCCTTCAGCAGATTCTTTCTTTTCAGAAGCCCTTTCCTTTGACTTTTCCTGTACGGTATCCTGAGCCTGCTTCTGGGCATTTTCCTTCTCATCCATCTCGCACATAAGGTCGATTATCTCTGACTTCTTCATGCCAGATGCGCCTTTAATGCCACGCTTTTTCGCAATGTCCCTAAGGTCATTAAGCTTAAGTGTTTCGTATCTTTCTCTCAAATTAACTCCATTTCTGCGCCCTTAGCGCTATCATAAAAAATCACATCATTGTCTTTAACTATCTGCTATGGGATTAAATAAACGACTGCATCTAAAATGCCTTGTTCATAAGACCTATAATTGATATAGTTCGACGTGCTAAACATTACTCACACATATGCAAGATACATCATCCTGAAAAAAAATGCAACAACTAATTCTAAAAAACACAAAAAATACAAAAATGAAATAATTAAAAAACGCAAGGATCATCTGTTAAAGATCCTTGCGAATGTGTAAACCACTGAATATATATTATCATAAAACTCAAAAAGCACATGGGCCATAAGTGAAATATAAATATTCCTTGTAGCTACATAAGCTATGGTAACAGGCAGGGCCATCAGAATCCACTCTGCTATTCCCAATAGTCCGTGAGCACGGGAAAGGGCACACAGTACCAGACTCATAAGGGTAAATGCCAGAACCTTTTTCTTGCTTCCGAACCTGATGATGGCCTTTCTGAAGAAAAGTTCCTCAGCCACAGGCTTTATTATGATCATCATTATGGCATAGATAAAAGTGGGGAACAGTTCATTGTGATAAATGATCTGTACTGTCCCATCCTTCACAAGCGGAAACAGATTCGGGATAATATTGGTCTTAATATAATCTGCAAGATAAAGACCAATAAACGTCAGTACAACAGGAATCCAGAAAGCCACAACCTTTTTAAAGTTCTTATATAATTTTCTAAATGAAAACTGCTTGTAAAAAAAGTAAAAGTAATAAAGAATCCCAAGATAAAAGACAAAAAAGAGCATTAACGTCTGTTTTGGGAAATGAATGGTAGCTAAAATAAAAAGCAGTTCCCACACAAATGGTATATATAAACGATTCAAAGCCGACTCCTTTTTGTAACGCTAATGTAGCACTCTATATTATATAATCGCTGATCACCGCGGTCAATGGCTTTTTTATGCCAGGGAGCCCCTTTAAGCCTCATTCTTCCGATAAAGTCTCCCATTCATCATACAGAACAGCCAATCTATCCTGTATTTCCGTCTGCTCGTCTGAAAGCTTCCTCAGCTTTGTCAGGTCAGTTCCAATAGCCGGATCTGAAAGAGCCTCTGTTATCTCAGCATCCCTTGTTTCCAGCTTGGCAATCTCATCCTCGCACTTCTTAAGGGCAGCTTCCTGCTTACGTCTCTTAGCCTGGGCTTCCTTTTGAGCCTTCCAGTCTTCAGCACCGGAGCTTTCCTTTTCAGAACCGGAAGTTGCTATAGACTTCGCAGCATCGCTTTTTGCGCTTAATGTAGAAACATTTCCTGCAGCAGAGGACATTTGAGTACCTTCTCCAAAGAGCCTTGCCATCCTCTCATCAACATGCTCCAGATAATAGTCGTAGTTACCGATATAGTTCACCAGCTGATTGTGGGTCAGATCCAGTATCCTTGTGGCAGTTTTATTTATAAAGTATCTGTCGTGGCTGACATATAAAACTGTTCCCTCATAGCCAGAAATTGCTGATTCAAGAATCTCCTTGCTGGTAATATCCAGGTGGTTTGTAGGCTCATCCAGGATAAGGAAGTTAGCTTCAGAGAGCATGAGCTTAGCAAGAGAAATCATGTAAGCATTCGCAACAAAGGCAAAAAGCCGGCAGTATTCTTGCGACTCAACC
>CAMVRW010000133.1 GCA_947169985.1 uncultured Butyrivibrio sp.
TTACTCTTCCTTTGACTCGAACAAAGCCGTAACATAAAATCCCCGGGCGTTTTCCTCAACTTTTGTTACCACGCCCTCTCTCTCAAGCATTCTTTCCCTAAAGGGGAAATTGCCTGACATGGCAAGGGATGGGTCAATTGTGTAGTAGTAATTGCTGGGAAGGACACCCTCTGTTACTGTAACGTGATCCCCTTCCTTCAAAAGTCCCGGCCTTTCCATCTTAAAAGTCATTTCTCTGGCCATTTTTTTATATCTCCTAGTCTACTATTTTACAATCGCATTATGCAACAAGTACTGATGCCATCTTTCGTAGGATGAAGCCTTAAGATGCACATCATCAAAGGTCAGTGTGCTGTCAAGATTACCATCTTCATCGTCCACCGACTCGTTCATATCAAGGTAAAAGATATCCTTCTGATCTGCCAGCTCACTGATAGCTGCATTTCTCTCGTTAATTCTGGCATTGTTAAAGTACTTGTCGTGGTCACTCTTCTTTGCTGTAACATGCATGATGCCCTGAATATAGATGATCGCATCGGGCTGAAGCTCTCTGATCCTGTTCACAACTTCGCTATAGGCATCAGTGAAATACTGGGTATCTCCTGTTCCTATCTCATTAAGCCCGAGCATTATATAGATCTTTCCAAACTGATTCTCAGAAAGAGCCTGTTCTACACCTATCTTGCCATCATCAGTCTTGATGAATTCCTTCTTCATCACGTCGAAGATAGTAAGAGATACCTTTGAATAGAAGGTTGCCCTTGTATCCAGCTCCTCGCAGTACTCTGAAAGTCCCACAGTTCTTGAATCACCGATAAAGAGAGCATCAGTGAAGTAATCGTCATCAACCTCAGTAAATTCATATACTTCCGGCTCACTATTGCCTGAGATATCATTTCCCGACACATCATTTGCTGAAACCTGCCCGGGCTGGAACTCCTGCTTCTCACCGGCAATTATCAGCGTAGTTCCTTTCTGCTCCTCTGCAGCAGGCTCTACAACCTCCTCCGGTGCAGGTAAAAGAGCTTCCTCCTCCACTGAAGGCGTGCTCCAGGGGTAAACCTCATCCCTGGCACCCTTAAGTACCAGCGAAAGCACGGGAATCTTGCCATCAGAGACAGTATCAGCGTACTCTGAGTAAACCGTATCCTTAAAGATAAAAGATACGATAGTCAGTACCACGCCTATCAGTACAATCCCTATTAAGATTGGACATTCCTTCAAAACTTTCATTCAATATATCCTAACGTTAATCTATCCATCAGAATCGGAAGTACATGAACGGATTCCCTGCAGCACCTGAGATACTGTAGATGCAAACCCAGAAGAGCGCAATCCAGAGCACTGTGAAAAGTGGGTTCCTTCTGTGGTTTTCCCAGGTTTCAAACACCTTGGGAATAAGGAGGATAAGCCCCGGAACAAGCACGCTCCAGTATACTCCCACATTCTTGAAAAAGTCATTATCATTAACAGCAATACCCTGTCCAAAGAAGGGGAACAATCTCATGAAATAGTCCCCAAGCATATTAAGATCCGATATTGCAAACACAACCCAGGTAAGTGGTATAAGAACCAGTACGTTTATCTTCCCGATGATCTTTGAAAGAAAGCCGGGAAGTCTTTTAAATACAATGAGGCGCTCCAGCACGATAATAAGGAAAAGAGACAGTCCCCACATGATAAAGTTGGGAGTCACGCCATGCCAGAAACCTGTTATAAGCCATACTACCAGGAGATTGAAAACAGTCCTTCCCTCTCCCTTTCTGCTTCCTCCAAGAGGAATATAGATATAATCCCTGAACCAGGAGCCAAGGGTTGCGTGCCATCTTCTGTAGAACTCGGAAACACTTCCTGACCCGTAAGGCTGATCAAAGTTAACTACAAAGGGAAATCCCAGCATCACACCTATACCTGCAGCCATAAGAGAATAGCCCCAGAAATCAAAATATAGCTCCATTGAATAGGTAACTGCTCCAAGCCAGGCCAGAGGTGTAGAAATACTCTCATAGCCTATGGTTCCTATATCCTTCCAGAGCATAGCCAGATGATCAGCCAAAAGACCCTTCATGGCAAGACCTGCCACAAAGAACCTCAGTCCATCCTCAATGGCTCCTACTATCTCAATCAGAGCAGCCTTTCCGTCTTCTTTAAAAAGCATGGGATTATCAAGAAATTTCTCATATCGCATGATGGGGCCTGAAACAATCTGAGGAAACATGCAAAAATAGGCTGCCACATTCAGGAATGAAGCATCCTTTTCTATCTTTCCCCAATATACATCCATCTGATAGGAGATCATTTTGAACACATAAAAGCTGATGCCTATTGGCAAAAGAGAACTGTCAACAAACTGACCAAGTATCTTGAATTCTATAAGCATTCCCGCGTCTATAGCCAGAATAAATAAAAGCAATGACTTACTCTTTTCTCCAAACTGAGCCTTGGCAAAGAGGAAATTGACCAAAACTGCCACAATAAGTGCCGGGAACATTCTAATATCACCCACAGCATAAAACAAAAGACTCCCTAAGAGAAGAGTCCATGTTCTGAATCTGGTGGGCGTTACATAATACGCTATAACAAATAAAGGCAAAAACCTGAATATAAAATTAAGGTCCGAAAAATTAACCATTTGAGTTATTGATCTCCGCAAGCTTTGTCTCAGCAGCCTGGGCACTCTGAGTATCCGGGAAGTTTGTGATCACGGCATCGTAGATCTCTTTTGCCTTGTCGATATCTCCGCTGCTGTAATAAGCATTTCCCAGGTAGTAAAGGGTGTTTACATTAGTGTTGTCATACTGATAGGCCTTTGAAAGATTTGTGATTGCGAGCTCATAATCCTCTTTCTTGAAGGCATCATAACCTGTATTGTAGTAGGAATCAGCAAGCTTTGGTCCAACCTTGGTCATAAGATAGTCGTAAAGTGACTTGAACTCAGGAGACACATCTCCGCTTATGGCGTCAAGATCAAGGCCTGCCATAGCCTCTGCCATGCCCTCAATATCTGAAGGCTCCTCCATATATATGTTTACAGCCTTCATAAGACTGTTCATAGCTGCAGATGTTGAATCCACACCCTCGTAGTCTGTGACCTGGGTGCTGAGCTTATCAATCTCCTCCTGAAGGGACTTGACCTGCTGCTCATAGGAAACGATCTGAGCTGACTTGGCGTCAGACTCCTCGCTGATCTGAGCTATCTTCTCCTGATTGCTTCCGTTTATGTTCTGGATTCGCTGCGGAAGAATAAGAAAGCAGGCTACAGCCACACCAAGAACGATTCCAAGAACGATTCCCCAGATGGAATTGCTCCTTGTGATAGCTGACTTTTTAACAGGCTGGATGATCATCTCGTTGCCACTGTTATATCTGATAACATCGTCGCTCTCAGATGCTGCAACGTCTGATACAAGCTTTCCGCTTTCACCGGGAAGCAGCATACTGTCAGCTTCCTTAAGGTAGCGCTTTGCCATAACATTACCGGTATCAAGCTTGAGGGCCTTCTGGCACTCTATCTTTGCTCTGTCCCAGTTTCCGTTCTTAAGATATAAAAGCGCAAGCAAAAGGTGTGCTTTGATAAACCCTGGGTTTAAGGAAAGCACTTTTTTAAGCTGGATCACTGCCAGGTCAAGGCTGTCCTGGTGACAGTAATTAAGCGCAATATTAAACTTCTTGATGGTCTGATTGACGTTTTCCAGATGAGAAGGGCTGTTTCTGACTGAATCCATATAGTAGTCAGCAGCGTTGTCCTCAGGTTGAAGGTTCTTACTGATAACCCATTCTGAAAGAGCCGGTACTACTTCACCGGTCTCATAATAAACCAGTCCTAAAAGGTTTCTGGCGTTTATGTTGTATTTATCAAGCTTAAGGCTCTGTCTTAAGGACTCTATGGCTCCGGACATATCCCTGATGCCGGCCTTTTCCAGACCCTCATTGTAATATCTATTAGATAAGCTCTTGAGCTTCCCCTTGGTCGTAGCCATTATTACTTATTCCTTTTCGTAGAATCTGATTCGTCTTTCGCTTCCTTAAGGAGCTTCACCAGTACATCAGACATATCATCGATGTCCTGATTGTAAATGATCTCCTCAGCATCCTCGATCTCAAGGCTTGGCCTGAACTTTTTAAGCTCTTCTTCAAAATTTAACATAATGCCCCTCTTTATCAAATAAGAGCCTTGATCTGTCCTGCCAGATATAGTGAACCGGCGGCAAATACATAGTCTCCTGATTTTCTCATGGTAATGATGTCGGTCACGGCATCTCTTACATTGCTGTAGTACTTCATTGGAAGACCAATGATACCCAGCTCCTCCTTGCTGTCCTCAAAGGCAGTCTTAAGATCCGATACGGATACAGACCTTGATGTCTCCAGAACTGCAACATAAATTGCATCAAACTGCTGACTCTTTAAAATCTCCAGTATGATGTCCTTGTACTGCTTATCTCCAACGATACCAAACAGTAGAAGCTTTCTTCCTTCACAGCTTATTCCTGATACGCTTTTAAGAAACGCATCGATACCATCCAGGTTATGGGCTCCATCCACATATATTCCCGGACGCATCTCTTCCATTCTTCCCTCCCACTTGGCGGAAAGAAGGCCTTCCCTGATATCAAGCTCAGTAATGGAAGCGCCATTATCCCTTAAGATCTCCAGACTTGTAACTGCAATTGCAGCGTTCTCAGGCTGATAAAGAGCCTGTGTGGAGAGCCTAAGGTCAGCATATTTATCATATAAAGAATTATACGAAAAAGCAATGTATTTGTTGCCGCTCTCGTCCTTCAAAGACTGGACATTTTCGATGTTCCGACTCTCAATGGCAATTGCCCTGGAATCGTTCTCTAAAGCGACTTTTTTGATAACTTCGGTGGTCTCAGGTCTTTTGTCAAAAAAGACTACCGGAACTCCCGGCTTAATGATCCCTGCCTTTTCACCTGCAATAGCCTCAAGGGTATTGCCCAGATACTGCATATGATCATATCCAATCTCAGTAATAACTGTAAGAAGCGGCTTAGAAATTGCATTGGTAGCATCAAGCCTGCCTCCAAGGCCGGTCTCCAATATGAGATAATCCACCGGATAAACATCATACAAAAGCATGGAAACAAAGAACAGGAACTCAAAATATGTAGGGAAATAGTCCTCATGTCCGTATTCCATGACTCTTCTCAAAGTCTCTATAAATACTTCCACGAAGACACCCTCGGATATGGGCTTCCCATCAATAGCAAATCTCTCATTTATCCTGACCAGATGGGGTGATGTAAACATTCCCACCGAATAATCAGCCTTTATGAGCACTGATGAAAGGTAATTACACACAGAACCCTTTCCGTTGGTTCCTGCCACGTGTATTATCTTTATATTCTCGTCAGGAGACCCCAGGTACTCCAAAAAAGCCCTGGTGTCTTCTATAGTATGTTTGTCAGTGAAGCCCGGAACCTGATTGAGAAAGGCCTCGCATTCATCAGCAGTGATCTTGGCGCTGTTATCAGCTTTTTCTATCAGTTCCTGGGCAGTTCCTAGTAAATTATCGTTCATAGTTTCCCTATAAACTTATGATCACTTTGATAACTGAGCAAGTCTTTCTGTTATCTGATCATAAGTCTGCTGGTATTTTTGCTGTTTTTCTTTTTCCTCAGCAATCTTGTCTGCCGGGGCCTTAGCAAGGAATTTCTCATTGGAAAGCATGCCCTGAGATCTCTTAAGCTCTCCGGCAAGCTTAGCCTGTTCCTTCTTAAGACGCTCGATCTCTGCAGAGATATCCACAAGATCTGAGAAAGGAATATATACTGTTGCATCAGCAAGGACTACAGACACAGCATCATCTGCAATTCCATCCTTGCCAGACTGGCATACTGACTCTGAAGCATAAGCAAGGGCCTCAAAGAAGAGCTTACCTGTTGTAAAGATATCAAGTGTTTCTTTATTATCACTTACAACAAATACCTTTGCCTTCCTTGAAGGAGCAACATTCATCTGAGTACGTACGTTACGGATTCCGCGAACTGCTTCCTTGATGGTCTCAATAGCCTTCTCGTCAGCAGCAAAGTTCCACTCCTCCTTGTATACAGGCCAGTCGGAGATCATGATTGATTCCTCCTCATCCTGAAGAGTACAGAAGATCTCCTCAGTTACGAATGGCATGTATGGGTGAAGAAGCTTAAGTGAATTGATAAGTACTGTCTGCAGTGTCCAAAGAGCTGCCTCGTGGGAAACAGCATCATCAGAATTGTACAGACGAGGCTTAACCATCTCAATGTACCAATCACAGAACTCATCCCAGATAAAGTCATAAACCTTCTGAACTGCAATACCAAGCTCAAACTTATCCATGTTCTCAGTTACTTCTTTGATAGTGTTGTTGAGCTTTGAAAGGATCCAGTGGTCAACAGGCTCAAGTCCTGCCGGCATAGGCTGATGAATAGCTGAAGGAGCGTCCTCTGCCATATTCATCATGATAAATCTGGATGCATTCCATACCTTATTAGCAAAGTTACGGCTGTTCTCTACTCTTTCGTTGTAGAAACGCATATCATTTCCTGGAGCGTTTCCTGTAACGATGGTAAGACGAAGAGCGTCAGCACCGTAATTCTCGATAACCTCAAGAGGATCAATTCCGTTGCCGAGGGACTTACTCATCTTTCTTCCCTGAGAGTCTCTGATAAGACCATGGAAAAGAACTGTCTTAAATGGGTAGGTTCCCATCTGCTCGTAGCTGGAGAATATCATTCTGATAACCCAGAAGAAGATAATGTCATAACCTGTTACAAGCACGTCTGTAGGGAAGAAGTA
>CAMVRW010000134.1 GCA_947169985.1 uncultured Butyrivibrio sp.
GGTCACATCGCTATTATCACCGGTCGCAGCGCTTCCTTCAGCCTGCTGCGCACCTTCTTTAATTGACATAAAGATGACGCCGTCATCCTCAACATTCTTATCTATCTGCATATACTAATATCCTATCTTCTAAGATTCCCACCAAACTTCCTAAGAGCCTCTGCCTCCAGCTGGCGGTTCTTACTGTTGATATTCAGGAAATTAAGGTCATCCTTGCTTGTCAGCTCTTTTACCTCGTTCTCCTCAGTGACATCTCCGGGATGGAACAGAATCTCCATATCCTGAAGACCACGATCAGCCATGATGTCTGCTGCATGACTGATGCACTCCTTTACTTCGTCGTAGAACATGTGGCCTGAGAGCATGACCCCCATAAAGAGCTTTCTCTTAACATCAAGTGTGGTAAGCACATCCCTATACTTCCTCTCGTTGCGGGAAGCCAAAGTATTAAGGACCATGACCTTTACTATATTGATGGGCTTAATGCCCTTCACTTTCCCCGAAGCACGTCTGTAGATTTCAAGCTCTTCCCTTGGGAATCTGATGTAGCTTACCTGCAGGTTATTTTCTTTTACCACCTGCATCACTGCGTCGAAGACAATGGGAAGCATGTGGAAATGAAGATGCCCGTCAATCCTGAACTTATCATCATTCATGTAGGGCTGACACTTAAGGAGCTGCGCCTCAACCTCACGCTTTACCTGCTTCCTGTAAAAGTAACGTAGCACCGGCACGTAGCCCACTAAAAGAAGCTTTCCAAAACCTATACTGAAGTTACCATCCCCGTTAATAAGCCTTGATGCCTTTGCCCCTGTCAGAGGCTTTCCCTCAACAAAATTAAGATGTACCGTCACTGCCATCTTCTTCCTGATGTCTGCAATATCTGCCATGCATTCATCAAGGTAGGGGCTGTTTGGCATGATACTTATGCCGTTTAAAGCGCCCTCATGATAGCAGTCAATTATATGTTTACTTTGGGTCTTGAACATCCCATAGTCGTCTGCATGATATTCGATCATTTATTTTCTTCCTTTAATGCCCATCCATAAATTTTCCAATTTCCTGAGCCCTCTTCACGCCTCATGATAAAGGTATAGTCTACAGTGACCGTCCCCTGGGTGCCCATTCTCATGTAATAGATGGCGTCAACTTTGCACATCCATCTGCCGTCAGTCTTATACTCGTCAGGCTCTCTTTTCTGGAGTATCTCGAAGTTGGAGATAGTGTTGTCTTCCTTCTTCTTCCTATCAACATCGTCCTTTATGTCTTTTTCAAAGAACACGTTGTTGTCCAGAAGCTCCTGATCCATGAGCCCAGCAATATTCGCAACTATCTTATCCTCCTGCTCAGTGGTGTACTGCTCCTTATAGAGCACCTGCATGGCTCGGATAAAGGTCTCCACAACCTTTCTTGAGCTGGCGGGATAGTTCTTTTCCAGATTCATGGTGGTGAATTCGTCCACAACAGTAGAAACGTAGGTCTCCTCAGTGGGACTCTTCTTGGTCCTTGTAAGGGCCATGTACACACCAAGAATGACCAGCGCTCCCAAAACCACCAATACAATTGATTTTACGATAGCTGAACCTGCTCCACCTTTTTCCATTTCCCCTCTTTTCTACCCGCGATTCCCCTAATGCGGGCTTTTCCTGTCTTTTCAGTCAGTAAATTTAAGTTCCAAACTTCTGCCGTCCTTGGCAGCGATAGAATTCGGAAATATCTTTTTTGTCTCAGGCATGAACTCCATTGGGTTAACCAAAGAAGGACTGTAGTGAGTAAGCCATAGCTCTTTTACCTCTGCGTCCCTTGCCATCCTGGCTGCCTCGTAGAAGGTCATGTGCTTGTTTTCCTTGGCCTTGACGATCTTATCTGCTTCCCCGTACATTCCCTCGCAGATAAAAAGATCTGAGCCCCTGGCGTTTCTTACGATACTGTCAGTAGGCCTTGAATCTGTGCTGTATGTGAGCTTAAGGCCCTTTCGTTCCTCTCCCAAAACCATGTCCGGAGTATAGGTCCTGCCATCCTCCGACACCACAGTCTCGCCCTTTTGAAGGCTGTTCCAGTACTTCCTCTCAATGCCGTTGGCCTCTGCGGATTCCACGTTGAATTTGCCCTGACGGCGAAGACTCATGGAGTAGCCGTAACAGGTGATGTTGTGGTTGACCTTGAAGGCTGTGATGGTGAATTCAGGCATTCCGTCTATGGTAAAAGAGCTTTCGTCCTCGGTAAGTTCCTTGTACTGAATCTCAAAAGGAAGCTCGGGAGCGATCACTCGAAGGCTCTTTACTACCTTCTCAAGGCCCTTGGGACCCACCATCAAAAGAGGTTCTGTCCTTTCAGCGTTACCCATGGTAAGCAGCATTCCCGGAAGTCCCGAGATATGGTCTGCGTGGTAATGGGTAAAACACATAACGTCGATTGGTTTGGCACTATAGCCCTTCTTTTTCATGGCTATCTGTGTGGCTTCTCCGCAATCGATCAGCACGCACTTGCCGTTATATCTCACAAGAAGTGATGTGAGAAATCTATTGGGAAGTGGCATCATTCCGCCTGTTCCCAGCAAACAAACATCTATCATTAATTCTCTCTCTTCCAGTAAATTACTGCATCGTCCTTGGGTTCATCGTAGAATCCCGGACGTACTCCCTCGCTCTTAAATCCCAGCTTCTCGTAAAGTCCAATGGCTGGCGCATTGGATGCGCGGACCTCCAATGTGTAATCCTTAATGCCTATTCCAACACCTCTTTCAAGGAGCTGTCTCATCATCTTGTAGGCAGTGCCCATGCGCCTTGCATCTCCCGATACTGAAACATTTGTGATGTCTCCCTCTCCGGAAATGTTCCTGACTCCGCAAAGGCCCACGATCCTTCCTGCCATTTCAGCCACCAGATAAATGGTGTCATCCCTGGTCATGGCTTCCAGGAGCTGTTTCTGAGTCCAGGCTTCCTTTCCAAGGTTCACACTCTCAAGCTTCCAGGCATCTTCCACATCTTCCACGCTCATCTGACGGATCCTTACTTTTCCGGGAGTATTGCGCTCTTCCATGCGCTTTGCAGCCGCCTGCTTCCTGGTCAGCTTGGAATCTCCCGAAGTCTCTCCTGTCTCTTTTTCCAGAGCCTCGCGCTCCGCCTGGGAAAGACGCAGATATTCAGGAGCAAACTCATCTCCTGAAACGAAACGTCCCTCAGCAGCATACTCATTAGCCAGTGCCAAAAGAGCTGCTGCCGACTGGCGATTCTGATGGAGAGGCGCCACGGAATAAGGAACCGTAAGACCTGCCTCCAGCTTATCGTGGTATACAGGAATTCCGTCTCCTAAAAGAACTACCGGCTTCCCGATAGCATTTAGCTCTTTTATCACGTCATCAACAGAAGCAGCGAACTGCTCCTTAATAATCTGCATGTCAAAATGACGCTCCTTCATCTTTCCTTCTGTTGTGGTGGGAACGAAGGTGTAGATGCCGGTGTAGACCTGGCTTCTGCGGGCGTCCATCATGGGGCAGATGATCTTCTCATTGCCGTAGAGGTTGTAGGCAAGGGCATCAACGGTAGGGATGGCTATGACGGGCTTATTAAGAGCCAGTGCCAGTCCCTTTACTGTTGCGCTGCCTATCCTTAGTCCTGTAAAGGATCCCGGGCCCTTGGCTATGGCAATTGCATCAATGGACTTAAGGTCCAGGTTGATCTTCTTTGCAATGTCCTCAAGCATTGGCATCAGGATCTCTGAATGTGTGGTTTTATATTGGATGGAGAACTGGGCGGTCAGAAGGTCGCCGTCTGAGATAGCGACTGTGCCTACCAGTCCTGAGGTGTCTATTCCAAGTATCTTCATATTGTCCGATTTCTCTTTTACTTCTTAGTCATGGTTATGAGTCTGTAATCGAAGCCCTTCTCCAGGTTCTTCTCGATCACGATCTCTGTGTAGTGCTCCGGAAGCAGCTCCTCTATCAGATTGGCCCACTCAATGAAACATACTCCGTCGCCATAGAAGTAGTCTTCATAGCCAATCTCGTCCATCTCGCTGATGTCGCCGATCCTGTACACATCGAAATGATAGAAAGGAAGCCTTCCTTCGTCATACACCTGCAGTATGGTGAAGGTGGGGCTGCTGACAGGTCCCTTTATGCCAAGGCCCTTAGCTACGCCCTGGGTAAGGACAGTCTTGCCAACTCCCAGGTCTCCGATAAGAGTGAACACGGTGCCTGGGGCTGCGCTCTCTCCAATGCGGCGGCCAATCTCGAAGGTTTCCTCCGGGGTATTTGTTTCATGTCTGGTTACAATTTCCATATGGGTCTCCCAAATAAAAAGCTTGGTGATGTGCGGATTGCTTCGCTGCGTTCCCGCAACTATCCAAAATAAATTATATCAAAAAATGAACGCCACGGGTAGTTCCCATGGCGCTCGGTGGAGATTATATAATTGGATTTTCAGCTTGCTTCTTGAATGTACTTCTTTTTGCCGAGTACTGCTTATGCCTCATTTACCTTAGCTGCCTTCTTAAGACTTGGAGTCATCTTAAGGATTGGGCTGAGCTGCTTGTAAACAAGGAATGTAAGAACGCTGTCTGCAGCACCCTTTAAAAGATTGAAAGGTGCTACGCAAAGAGCGCAGAATGTAAACATATTTGATACTGCTGGGTTAATTGCTGTTCCAGCTGCGATGAAAGCATCAACGCCCTGTCCGAATGCAACTGCGTATGCAGGGAGCAGGAAGAAAGCATTAAGGAATGCACCTACAAATGTGATGCAAAGTGTTCCTGTCAGACAGCTGATAAGGGCTGTCTTTCTCGTCTTCTTAAATCTGTAGATGACTGTTGCAGGAATAACGAAAGCTGAGCCAACAACAAAGTTAGCGATCTCGCCGATGAATCCAGGTGTAGGACCCTGAATAGCAATGTTAAGTACAACCTTGATGAACTCGATCATTACTGCAACCATAGGGCCTGCTGCGAATCCGCCGATAAGAGCAGGAATATCGCTGAAGTCAAATTTGTAGAATGATGGTGCAAATGGAAGAGGGAACTCAAAGAGCATCAGGATAAAAGAGATTGCTGCGAAAACGCCGATAATAGCAATCTTTCTGGTGCTAAACATGTCCTCTGTTACTCCTGTCTGCTTGATCTCGCGCTTTCTTGCCTTGGTCTCAGCAAAATAAGCGATGGCAAAAGCTGCCAGGATCAGTAGCAAAAGTGCTACAAAGTGCTGTGTGTTGCCCACGATCATCTCGAGAGCGGATTTTAAGTTGTTCATTTTTTCTCCTTCTTTCTCATCGGGTAAATGGTATTTGTTTTGAAGGAGAGATAAAGTGGGAATTTATAAGGAAGTTGTTTTTCACTAGGCTCGAGAGAACCTCGCCAAGTGTAAAGCAACCGGCTCGCACTAGATTCGGCAACACCTCATCAAGTGCTCTGCACGACACTTCTTCTCTCATCCAGACTTTACTGTCGGTTCTGGAGTTTCACCAGATCAGCCACCGAAGTGGGTCGCGGACTATACCGCCGGTAGGGAATTTCACCCTGCCCCGAAGAATTTATTTTATGTGGATATGATATTACTGTGAAACATTACTGTCAAGCCCTATTTGACAAGCGTTTACGGCAAAAATATAATTAATGTAATTACGTTAACGAGGTACTCATGAAGAAAGTAATAAGCAAACAGCTAATACCCGGCATGGTACTGGCCAGCGATGTCTTCACCCATGAATCTAACAACAAACTCATGGAAAAAGGTACTGTTATCACCCAAAAAGACATTGCAAGACTGGTCTTCTATTCCATAAACGACGTTCTTGTTGAGGACGAACCTGCTCAGACCCTGGATGAAAACTTGGCTTCAGGGCTTACTTATTCTGAGCGTCTAAAGCGGTCCGAAGATTTCATAGAATTCAAAAAAGATTTTGAAGAGTGTACAGATAAATTCGAGCACTCCATAAAAGATATAATAGCAGGCAACAAAGAGCTTGATCTTGACCAGATGATGTCTCCCATCTATTCACTTATTGGAGACGGCAAAAGAGCCTCCAGCATCTTCGATATGCTCCATAACCTTCGCATGTACGATGATGCCACTTATACCCACTGTATAAATGTAGCTCTCATCAGCAACATTTTAGCAAGGTGGCTAAAATGGGATGAGCCCGAAATACAGACAGCTACCCAGGCAGGACTTCTTCACGATATCGGAAAGCTCCTTATACCGGACAACATAATTACCAAACCGGGACATTTAACAGATGAGGAATACGCCATTATCAAGACTCATCCCCAGAAGGGATATGATGCCCTGGAAAAGCTCGACGTCAGCAACCACGTGAAAAATGCAGCGCTTATGCACCACGAAAGATGCGACGGCTCAGGTTATCCTCTGAAACTCACAGGACCACAGATAGATAAATATGGCAAGATCGTGGCCATTGCAGATGTGTACGATGCCATGACCAGCGCAAGGTACTATAGAGGTCCACTTTGCCCATTCATTGCAATATCAATGTTTGAAGAAGGTTTTGACAGGTACGACCCTGAAATGCTACTTGCCTTCCTCCACAACATTGTTAATACGTATCTGTTCAATACTGTAAGACTTAATACCGGAGAGACAGGCGAGATCATTTTCATCAATATAAATGCACTGTCCAGGCCTACCATAAAGGTTGGAAATGACTATATTGACCTGAGCAAGTGTCCGGGAGTATATATTCAGGAAATTATCTGAACGATATAGGGTAACAAGTAGAAAGGACCTGGCATACTCGTATGCCAAGTCCT
>CAMVRW010000135.1 GCA_947169985.1 uncultured Butyrivibrio sp.
CAGTACAGATCAACAACGGTGCTGTTATCGAAGGTATGTGCTCACAGGCTTATGCAGATGTTAATCCTTCAGAGTTCTTTGAGGGACTTAAGAATAGATAATTTAAAAACGGAGACGATATGAGAATATTATTAAAGCTCAGTGGAGAAGCACTTGCAGGTGAGAAGAAGACAGGTTTTGATGAGGAAACTGTCAGAAAGGTAGCACTGCAGGTCAAGCAGCTTGTAGATGATGGCTGTCAGGTAGGTATCGTAATTGGCGGCGGTAATTTCTGGAGAGGCAGGAGCAGCGAGAACATTGATCGTACAAAGGCAGACCAGATTGGAATGCTTGCGACTATCATGAACTGCATCTATGTTTCAGAGATTTTCAGAAGCGTTGGTATGATGACCAACATCCTCACTCCTTTTGAGTGTGGATCCTTCACAAAGCTCTTTTCAAAGGACAGGGCTAACAAGTACTTTGAGAAGAACATGGTTGTATTCTTCGCAGGAGGAACAGGTCATCCATACTTCTCAACAGATACAGGAGTTGTGCTTAGGGCCATCGAGGTTGAGGCAGATTATATCCTTCTTGCCAAGGCTGTTGACGGTGTTTATGACAGTGATCCTGCTAAAAACCCTGATGCAAAGAGATATGATACTATCTCCATTGATGATGTTATTGCACAGAATCTTCAGGTAGTTGATATGACGGCTTCTATCCTGGCAAGGGACAACAAGGTTCCTATGAGGGTATTTGCCCTTCAGGAAGAGAACAGCATCGTAAAGGCTGCTTCAGGAGATTTTAACGGAACAACAGTTACTACATAAAAATGCCTAGGAGGAAAAGGGTATGAACGAAAGACTTAAGAGTTTTAATGACAAAATGCAGAAGTCATATGATTTTCTCAAGGAAGATCTCGCATCAATCCGTGCCGGACGTGCTAATCCCAAGGTCCTGGACAAGATAAAGGTTGACTACTACGGAGCACCTACACCTATTCAGCAGGTTGGAAACGTATCTGTTCCTGAGGCAAGGATCATCCAGATCGCTCCCTGGGACAAGACACTTATAAAGGATATTGAGAAAGCTATCATGGCATCTGATCTTGGTATCACACCAAGCAATGACGGTGCTGTTATAAGACTGGTATTCCCAGAGCTTACCGAGGAGCGCAGAAAACAGCTCTCTAAGGACATTCACAAGAAGGGCGAAGAGGCAAAGGTTGCTATCAGAAACATCAGACGTGATGGCAATGATGCTCTTAAGAAGCTTAAGGGAACAGAAGTATCCGAGGACGAGATCGAGGATCTTAACGAAGAGCTTCAGAAGATCACCGACAAGTTCGTTAAGGACGTTGATGCAGCTGTCGAAGAGAAGACAAAAGAGATAATGACAGTATAAAAGGAATCAAGCATGGAAGAAAATTTAAATATTCCTGCACATGTAGCCATCATCCTTGATGGTAACGGTAGATGGGCAAAGGAAAAAGGAATGCCCAGAAACTACGGACATATGCAGGGCGCAAAGGCTGTAGAGGATATTCTTGTGGACGCTAGGGACATGGGAATAAAGTATCTTACAGTTTATGCATTCTCAACTGAGAACTGGAGTCGTCCTGAGGCAGAGGTTTCTGCCCTCATGACGATTTTGCGTAATTACCTGAAGACAAGTATAAAGAAATCCATGAAGAACAATGTGCGCTGCCGTGTTATTGGTGAGCGCTCAAAGCTCTCTGCAGATATCCAGGATGCCATAAATGAACTGGAAGAGGCCACTAAGGATAATACCGGACTGACCTTTACCATTGCTATTAATTATGGCAGCAGGGATGAGATCACAAGAGCAGTTCGCAAGGTGGCTGACAGAGTGGCTTCCGGAGAGATCAGCTCTTCTGACATCAAAGAGCAGATGATCACTGAGAATCTGGATACCAATTTCCTTCCGGATCCTGATCTTCTTATCCGTACCTGCAACGAGCAGAGGATTTCCAACTTCCTTCTGTGGCAGTGCGCATATTCTGAGTTTTACTACACTCCTGTAGCCTGGCCTGATTTCAACAAGGCAGAGCTTGAAAAGGCTGTAGAATCATATTCCGGAAGAACAAGGAAGTTTGGCGGGCTTAAGACGTGAAGACTAGAGTAATCAGTGGCATTATTATTGGAATAGTATTAGCCGGTGTTTTGATTCCCGGGGGATATATACTGCTGGCAGCCCTGTTTATAGTATCTTTGATAGGTTACTACGAACTGGTGAGGGCCACAGGAGTACATAAGGAAGGTGAGAAGACTAACGCACTGGAGGTTTGCGGGTTTATTTCCATAGTAGTTCACTATGTTCAGATGACCATAACCAGGGATTACAGGTACTTTATCTTTTCCCTGATGTTCTCATTCTTTTTGATAAGTGTCTGCTATGTGCTGAGCTTTCCCAAGTTTAATGCGAGCCAGACAATATCAGCATTTTTCTGCTTTATTTATGCTCCGGTGAACATGTCTTTTATCTATTTGCTTAGGGAAAGACCTCTTGGCATATACTTTGCCTGGATACCATTTATTGCATGGGTTTGCGACACCTGCGCATACTTTGCTGGAAGAGCCCTTGGTAAGCATAAGCTGGTACCGATCCTTTCACCCAAGAAGACCGTGGAGGGAGCAATTGGCGGAGTTATCGGAGCTGTGGCAGTTGGAGCTATCTTCGGATATCTTCTTTACAGGAATGAGACCCACGATGTATCAGTGATCATAGTCCTTATAGTCATCACCTTTGTGGGCAGCATTATCTCCCAGCTTGGAGACCTTCTTGCATCGGGAATAAAGCGTGATCACAACATTAAAGATTATGGCAATATCATCCCCGGACACGGCGGGATTATGGACAGGTTTGACAGTGTTATCTTTGTTACACCTTGCATCTATTTCCTGGCTGCAGTACTGGCGCCACTCCTTAAGTGACGGTGGCAACCTTGGGGGTAATGTGGTATCATTTCTAATGTACTGAATTATATTTTTTTGAATTGTAGCATCCTGTTTGGGACACCAGTACAGGGTGCTTTTTATGTAATAGGACTTTGTTACGAGGTAATCAGATGAGAAAGATAGTTTTACTTGGGTCAACGGGATCCATCGGAACCCAGACTCTGGATGTTGTAAGAAATAACCCCACTGAGCTGGAAGTAATCGGTCTTGCAGCCAACAGCAGAGTGGCTGATGTAGAGGCACAGGTCAGGGAATTTAAGCCTAAGTACGTTTGTATGTATAGTGAATCTGCGGCAAAAGAGCTGCAGGAGAAGTTTTCAGATACCGGCATCAAGGTACTTACAGGCATGGATGGACTTCTTGAGATAGTATCCGTCCCTGAAGCAGATACAGTTCTTACTGCAGTTGTTGGAATGATCGGTATTCAGCCTACCATCCGTGCAATTGAAAGTGGAAAGGACATCGCTCTTGCCAACAAGGAGACCCTGGTTTGTGCAGGACATATCATCATGCCTCTTGCAAAGGAAAAGAATGTGCAGATCCTTCCTGTGGATTCAGAGCACAGCGCTATTTTCCAGTCACTTAACGGAGAGCCAAAGGATAAGGTGGAGAAGATCCTTCTTACAGCCAGCGGCGGACCCTTCAGAGGGAAAAAGAGATCTGAGCTGGAGAACATGACAGCAGCAGATGCCCTTAAGCACCCTAACTGGGATATGGGACCAAAGGTTACCATAGACTCCTCATCCCTGGTCAACAAGGGACTGGAAGTTATGGAAGCCAAGTGGCTCTTTGGAGTAGACCTTGATCAGATCCAGGTAGTAGTACACCCCCAGAGCATTGTTCACAGCGCAGTTCAGTTTACTGACGGTGCAGTGATCGCACAGCTTGGAGTTCCTGATATGAAGCTTCCTATCCAGTACGCGCTCTTTTACCCGGATAGAAGACCTATGAATGAAAAGAGACTTGATCTGTTTGAACTTGGTTCTCTTACCTTTGAAAAGCCTGACACTGATACTTTCAGAGGTCTTGCCCTTGCCTTTGATTCAGCAAGAGCAGGTGGCAGCATGCCTACAGTATTTAACGCTGCCAATGAGATGGCGGTTAAGAGATTCCTTAAGGGCGACATCAGGTATCTTGAGATCTACAGCATGATAGAGGAAGCTATGGAGCACCACAAGAGGATCGAGAATCCTACTGTGGCTGAAATTCTTGCAGCAGAGCAGGAGACCTATGAATTCCTTGGAAAGAAGTACAACATATAATGGCAATTAGTATACTGATTTTTTTCTTAATGTTTGGACTCCTTGTGACCTCCCATGAATTGGGGCATTTCCTTATTGCCAAGGCAGGAGGCATAAGAGTCAATGAGTTTTTCATCGGAATGGGACCTACCCTTTGGAAGAAGCAAAAGGGTGAGACTCTGTACAGCATAAAGCTTCTTCCCATAGGTGGAGCCTGTGTCTTTGACGGCATGGATCCCTTGGCGGAGGAGAAGGAAGGCTATGACGAGAGATCCTTTTTAAACGCTCCTGTCTGGAGAAGGATTGCCACACTCTTTGGTGGACCCTTTGCCAACTTCCTGATTGGTTACATTCTGGCAGTGGTACTGGTGCTTTTTTCAGCCTGGGATTTTCCTGTTATTTCTCAGATGACAGAGGACTCAGCAGCTCAGGAGGCAGGAATGCTTCCCGGGGATAAGATCATCAGCGTTGACGGCGAAAAGGTCTACATGGCTGCAGAGGTAACTTTGATCTCGCAGTTTGCTGAAGGAAGTCCTATGGATATCGTCTATGAGAGAGACGGTGAAAGACATGAGACCACTATTTTACCTAAGTACAGCGAAGAGGCCGGCCGTTACTACATGGGAATTTATCTGGGAGAGTATGGGGCCATAGAAGGACCACAGGCTCTTAAGTACGCCTGGTATCAGGTACGGTATTATTTCAAGAACACCTACAGAAGCCTTGCACTTTTGGTAAAGGGAAGGCTATCAAAGGACGATGTATCCGGACCTGTGGGAATGGTAAAGATGGTGGATGACACCTATGACGAGGTAAGACCCTATGGCATTTCGGCAGTGATCCTTACGATGCTGTCACTTACGGTGCTTCTTTCCATTAACCTGGGAGTTATGAACCTTCTTCCCCTTCCGGCTCTGGACGGCGGAAGACTGGTGTTCCAGTTTATAGAAGTTATCGTAGGTAAACCTGTTCCCGCAGAAAAAGAGGGATTTGTGCACATGATCGGCATGATCGCTCTCATGGGACTGATGGTGTTTATACTGTTTAATGACATTAGTAAATTTACAAGGTAATTTTGCGTGGAGGCGCACAACATGGCATATCGTGACAATACTAAAGTGATACATATTGGCGACAGAGTGATCGGCGGAGGTAATCCCGTTCTTATCCAGTCCATGACCAACACAAGGACTGAGGATGTGGCAGCTACAGTTGCCCAGATAAGGCGCCTTGAAGAGGCCGGCTGCGAGATCATAAGGAGCACAGTTCCCACTCTTGAGGCTGCAAAAGCTCTTTCTGAGATAAAGAAGCAGATCCATATTCCAATTGTTGCGGATATCCATTTTGACTATAAGATGGCCATTGCTGCCATGGAAAACGGCGCTGATAAGATCAGGATCAATCCGGGAAATATCGGATCAAAAGACAGGATCGCAGCTGTAGTATCCTGTGCAAAGGAAAGAAATATCCCTATCAGAGTTGGCGTTAACAGTGGTTCTTTGGAAAAAGACCTTGTTGAGAAATATGGAGGCGTTACAGCAAAGGGACTTGTGGAGAGCGCCCTTGATAAGATCGGAATAATTGAGGATCTTGGCTATGACAATATGGTAGTCAGCATTAAGTCCTCCAATGTTATGCTCTGTGTAGAGGCTCATGAGTTGCTGGCAGAAAAGTGCAACTATCCTCTTCACGTGGGAATCACAGAAGCCGGCACAGTTTACGGCGGAAACATCAAGTCTGCTGTAGGCCTTGGAATCATCCTTAATAAGGGCATTGGTGACACCATAAGAGTTTCTCTTTCAGGTGATCCTGTTGAGGAGATCAAGTCTGCCAAGATGATCCTTAAGACCCTTGGTATGAGAACAGGAGGAATCGAAGTTGTTTCCTGTCCTACCTGTGGAAGAACAAAGATCGATCTTATCGGACTGGCTAATCAGGTAGAGACCATGGTTCAGGGCTACGATCTTGATATCAAGGTTGCTGTAATGGGCTGCGCAGTTAATGGCCCCGGAGAAGCCAGGGAAGCAGATATAGGAATTGCCGGAGGAGTAGGTGAGGGACTACTCATTAAAGGCGGAGAAGTAATAAAGAAGGTTAAAGAGGACGAGCTTTTATCTACATTAAAGGCTGAATTAGACGCTTGGCCTTCCAGGTAACAGGTAATAGTTTTGAGGTTTTGTTTTTATGGGGAAGTCGTTTTTTGAAGTTTTTCCTGCTTTGAAGCTGGACCAGGACACCAGTGAGATCATGGAGCAGACTGAGGTTGTAAAGGTTTCTACAACCCGTAAGCAGGATTTTATAAGGATATACATCGCCAGCAATAAGCTTATTGATAAGTCGGACATCGTCAAGACAGAGACCAGCATCAAGAAGCAGCTTTTTGGCGAACAGGATATAACCATCAAGATCTATGAGAAATTCAGCCTTTCGGCGCAGTACACCCCTGAGAATCTGCTGGATATCTACAGAGAGAGTATAGAGCTGGAGCTAAAAGACTATGACCATATGGAGTATAGTCTTTTTCGTGCTGCTAATTTTCTTTACCCCGATCAGGGAAGCG
>CAMVRW010000136.1 GCA_947169985.1 uncultured Butyrivibrio sp.
GAACAGTTGATATTTCTGATCCTTCAGCTTCTAAGTCAGCTCTTGAGCAGATCGCAGGCGAGAACTCAAACGGCGAGATCTCAGGAGACAAGCTTACAACAGTTCTTACAGACTACAGAGGATATGGTTATATCGGTATGAACTCTCAGAACGTTTGTGTAGGCGGCGATAACGGCAGCGAGGCTTCAAAGAACCTCAGAAAGGCTATCGCAACAGTTATTTCAGTTTACCGTGACGTTGTAATTGATTCTTACTATGGTGAGGCTGCATCAGTTATCAACTATCCTATTTCAAACACATCATGGGCAGCTCCTCAGGCTTCAGATCCTGATTACAAGGTTGCTTTCTCTACAGATGTTGATGGAAACGACCTTTACACAGCAGGTATGACAGAGGATGAGAAGTATGCTAAGGCTCTTGAGGCATCTCTTGGATTCTTCGAGGCAGCTGGTTACACAGTAAAGGATGGCAAGCTTACAGCAGCTCCTTCAGGTGCTAAGATGGGTTACGAAGTAATGATCGGTGGCGGCGGATCAGGTGATCACCCTTCATTCGGTATCCTCACAGCAGCATCTGAGGCATTTAAGACAATCGGTTTTGATCTTACAATCAACGACCTTTCAGACACATCAATCCTTTGGAACGCTCTTGAGGCTGGCACAGCAGAGCTCTGGTGCGCTGCTTGGCAGACAACTCTTGATCCTGATATGTTCCAGATTTACCACTCAGAGGGTGGTAGCGCCGGTCACTACAGAATCTACTCTAAGGAACTTGATGAACTCGTTCTTGAGGCTAGAACAGTAACAGACCAGGCAGTTCGTAAGGCTCTTTACAAGGAAGCTCTTGACTTCGTTGTAGATTACGCTTGCGAGATTCCTGTATATCAGAGACAGGATTGCACAATTTACAGCTCAGAGAGAGTAAATGTTGATTCTATCACACCTGATCAGACAACATATTACACATATCTCAATGAGATCGATAAGATTGCTATGAACTAAGCTTTAAATTAGAAATTCTAAATTAATGCTATGATTGGTGGCAGATCGCAGTACATTTCACGTGTACTGCGATTTGTGCGCCAAAAGATTTTTGTTTTCTACTAGACAAGGAGCACCACTACAATGAAGAAGTTTATTATCAGAAGACTGCTGATATCTGTTGTTCTTCTATTCTTTGTTTCACTGATCATCTATACAATCATGAGACTGATGCCTACATCATATGTAGAGACACAGGCTATGACACTTGCACAGAGACCGGGATCAAAATCCTTCCAGGAGTGGGTTGATCAGCTTAACGCCCAGTACGGTCTGGATACCGGAATTATACAGGGATACTTTATCTGGGTATCAAAGGCAATAAGACTGGACTTTGGAGATTCATGGTATTTCAATCAGCCGGTTCTTCAGAAATTCTCAAATGTAATCTGGTATTCATTTGGGCTGGGACTTGCTTCATTTATAATTGAGATTCTTATAGCTATTCCTGCAGGTATTTTAGCTGCAAGAAAGCAATATTCAATTGCGGATTATGCAATAACAGTTATTGCACTTATTGGTATTTCACTACCAAGCTTTTTCTTCGCTACGATTTTGAAATATGTCTTTTCCATAAAGCTGGGATGGGTAGATCTGTATGGTATTGTAAGCCGTATGCATGAGACCATGTCCTCAACCGGAAAAGTTTTAGATATGATCAGACACATGATCCTTCCAACACTTACTCTTGTAGTTGTAAGTATTGGATCACTTATGCGTTATACACGTGCAAACATGTTGGAAGTTCTTAACTCTGATTACATCAGAACAGCAAGAGCTAAGGGACTTCCTGAGGGAAGAGTAATCAATCACCACGCATTCAGGAATACGCTTATTCCTATCGTTACACTGCTTGGTGGATCACTTCCAGGACTTTTTGGCGGAGCTATGATCACAGAGACTCTGTTCCAGATCCCAGGAATCGGTTACACCTTCTATCAGTGCGTAACACAGGGTGATATTCCTTTTGTTATGTTCTACATGGTATTTATGGCTGTCCTTATTCTTCTGGGCAACCTCATTGCAGATATTACATATGCTCTTGTTGATCCAAGAGTTCGAGTTAATTAAGAAAGGGGGAAGAGCAAATGGCTAACGAGAATAATGAAAACAAGATGGCTCTTGATGACGCTAACCGAGTAAAAGTTCTTTCTCCCGGAATGATGGTATTCAAGAGATTCATCAGAAATAAGCTTGCTATTGTTGGTATTATTATCATTGTATTTATGTTCCTGTTCTCATTTGTGGGCGGACTTCTCAATCCTTACTCACAGAGCCAGGTATTCTATACAACAGAACAGATCCTTAAGGATTATGCCGGAGCTACATCAATTGATCAGTATCAGATACAGCAGGTAGATGGAGTTAAGCTTCCATCTGATATCTTCTCCAAGACTCTTATTGCAGCTTCAACCGGTAAGTATGTATTTGAGACAAGAGATGGTTCACTTCTTGGTCTTGGAAATGTTGGAGAGAATGTTTACGTAATCTATAGTCTTGAGGAAGTAAATATGCTTCTCAAGAAGAACGCAGCTTATGATGCCGCTGTTGCAGCAGGTGAGAACTACTTCACAGATGATGACGGTCTCACATATCTTTTCCAGGATGAGGGAGCTGCTTTCCCAACAGTTTATGCTGCTTCAGAGATGGGCGTAGCTGCCATGAAGTCTTTCACACCATATGACAGTAGCGAGAAGTTCTCCTATGAATTCTACAGAGGAGCACTGGTTGCTTCTGCTAACGGTGAGAAGTCTTTTCAGGCTGACGGAACAACATATACAGTTGATGAAGATGTTATCCTTAAGGATGGGGCAGAATATGCACTTATCTCAGATGTTAACTTCAATGCAGCAAATTCAGGAGTATTTATTTCTCCTGCTTATAAGGATGCTGCCCTTGATGCTATTGCAGCAGGTCAGACAACCTTTATGTTCCCTGATGAGGATGGAACAGAGATAGAGTACAGGATCGAGAACAAGAACGGTCAGTACACTTTCAGAAGATACCAGGAGACAAGAGTCATCGATACCTATGCTCATCCTTCAAAGGATCACTGGGTAGGAACTGATGCCAATGGTATGGATCTTCTTGCAAGACTTATGTATGGTGGAAGAATTTCTCTTCTTATCGGCTTCGTAGTTATCTTCATCGAGGTATTCATCGGAATGATCATCGGTGGTGTGGCTGGTTTCTTTGGAGGCTGGGTAGATAACCTTTTGATGCGTATCGTTGACGTGGTTTATTGTATCCCTACAATGCCTCTTTACCTGATCCTTGGTTCAATCATGGACTACTATCAGGCAAGTGCTACAACACGTATTTATATGCTCTGCGTTATCATGGCTGTTATCGGCTGGGTAGGAATTGCACGTATCGTCAGAGGTCAGATCCTTTCACTTCGTGAACAGGAATTCATGGTTGCTGCTGAGGCAACTGGTATCAGCACCTACAGAAGAATTTTCAAGCACCTTATTCCTAACGTAGTACCTCAGCTTATCGTATTTGCCAGCATGGGACTTGGTGATGTCATCCTTGCAGAAGCAACACTTTCATTCCTTGGTCTTGGTATCAAGTATCCAGCTGCTTCATGGGGATCAATCATCAACGCAGTTAACGATTCTTATGTAATGAGTAACTATTTGTTTGTATGGCTTCCTGCAGGATTATTCATCTTGCTTACCGTTCTCGCTTTCAACTTTATCGGAGACGGCTTAAGGGATGCTTTTGATCCAAAGATGAAGAGGTGATAAGAAATGGCTAAGAATTCAAATTACATCTCTGCTAAGGAATCCAGAAGAATTTCAAGAGAGAATCGTAAGATCACTGCAGAGATTGAGAAAAAGAGAAATAGAAAACATATACCTGAGAGTGAGTATGTAACTCAGATGAAGAATCCTGAGAACTGCGTTGAGTTTGATAACGTTCACACATACTTCTTCACAGATATCGGAACCGTAAAGGCTGTAGACGGCGTTTCCTTCGAGGTACCTATCGGTAAGACAGTAGGAATCGTTGGTGAGTCAGGTTGCGGAAAGTCTGTTACCAGCCTTTCACTTATGCAGTTGGTACAGAGACCTTCAGGACAGACAGTAGAAGGTGAGATCAGATTTAATACAGGAGAGAAGGCAATCAACGTTGTAAATGCGCCTGCCTCCTATATGCAGAAGCTTCGTGGTAACTCCATGGGAATGATCTTCCAGGAGCCCATGACATCACTTAATCCTGTATTCAGGATTGGTGACCAGGTTGATGAGGTTATTAAGCTTCACAACCCTGATATGAGCGCTGAAGCAGTTAAGAACAGAACCCTTGAGATGCTCCAGCTCGTTGGTATTGCCAACAAGGAGGGTGTTTACAGAATGTTCCCTCACGAGCTTTCAGGTGGTATGAGACAGCGTGTAATGATCGCTATGGCTCTTGCCTGCGATCCTAAGCTTATCATTGCTGATGAGCCTACAACAGCTCTTGATGTTACTATTCAGGCACAGATCCTTGATCTTCTTCGTGATCTGAAGGACAAGATCAACAGCTCTATCATGCTTATCACCCATGACCTTGGTGTGGTAGCTGAGATGGCAGACTATGTGGTTGTTATGTATGCAGGACGTGTTGTAGAAAAAGGTACTGCACAGGAGATCTTTAAGGATCCTAGACATCCATATACCATCGGTCTTATGAATTCTAAGCCTGTGGTTGGAAAGCATGTAGACAAGCTCTACAGTATCCCGGGTAACGTACCTAACCCAATTGACATGCCTAACTACTGCTATTTCAAGGATAGGTGTGAGATGTGCACTGGTAAGTGCTCAGGTGCATATCCATCAGTTTACAAGGTTTCACCTACCCATGAAGTAAGCTGCTACAGGTGTGAGGAAGGAGGTGCTAACGCATGAGTACAGAAGTAAATACAAATGCCGCAGGAAACAGTGCCTCCGGTGAGAATATCCTTGAGATCAGAAACCTGAAGAAGTATTTCCCTATTAAAGGCGGCTTCTTTGGCGGAGTTACAGGCCAGGTAAAGGCCGTTGATGATGTTTCTTTTTCCATTAAGAAAGGTACCACAATGGGCCTCGTTGGTGAGTCCGGATGTGGTAAGTCAACTACCGGCCGTACAATCTTAAGGCTTCTTGAGAAGACTGAGGGAGATATCATCTTCAATGGTCAGGATGTAAGCACTCTTAATAAGAAGCAGCTTCGTGAGCTTCGTACCAAGATGCAGATCATTTTCCAGGATCCATATTCATCACTTTCTCCAAGACTTCCTATCGGTGAGATCATCGGTGAGGCAGTAAAGGAACATAAGCTGGTTCCTGACAGTGAGTATGATGACTATATCACAAATATCATGAAGGAATGCGGACTTCAGGAGTATCACAAGGACAGATACCCTCACGAGTTCTCAGGTGGACAGAGACAGCGTATCTGTATCGCAAGAGCTTTGGCTCTTAAGCCTGAATTTGTAGTATGCGATGAGCCTGTTTCAGCTCTGGACGTTTCAATCCAGGCTCAGATCATCAACCTTCTTAAACAGCTTCAGGAGGACAGAGGACTTACTTATCTGTTCATTTCTCATGATCTTTCTGTTGTTGAGCATATCTCTGATACTATCGGAGTTATGTACCTTGGTAACCTGGTTGAGACAGGAAATACAGAGGATATCTTTGCAAATCCTCTTCATCCATATACAAAGGCATTGTTCTCAGCAATTCCAATGCCTGATCCGGATATTAAGAAGGACAGAATTCTCCTTCAGGGAGATATTCCTTCACCTGCAAACCCACCTAAGGGATGCAAATTCCATACAAGATGTTCTCAGTGCATGGGCAAGTGCAAAGAGGTTGCTCCAACTCCTAAGGATATGGGCAACGGACATGTTGTATGTTGTCACTTGTACGAGTGATATGTGTTAATATAGAAAAGGGTATATACAAAAATATATATTTTAGAGAAAAGGGGATTATTTTATGGCAAAAACTATGGCAGAGTGGAAGATCGGCGATCCAATGATCAACGAAAACGACTTCTGGCAGGATCCGAATTATAAGGCAGAAGATCCTGAAAAAGAGAAGATGGTCATTGAGCTGGCTACACTCATCACTGACCGTATGGTCAAGAAACTTACAAAGAAGATCAACAACCATGATCCAGAGTACTGGATGCTTGATCGTGTTCTTAACAAGGAACAGGTTAAGTTCTGTCTTAGCTTCAAAAAGACTCGTGTTCCTTATTCAATTCCTGAGCTTGCTCAGATGAACAACATGTCTGAGGAAGAGTGCACAAAGATGGTTCACGACCTCAGATTCATCGGTATTATTGAGCAGAACAGAGCTAAGACACCTGACAAGCACCTTCAGTACGAGCTTCCTATTTTCGTACCAGGATCTGCTGAGTTCATGATGATGCAGGATAAGATCACTGATGAACATCCTGAGATGGCAACATTCTTCAACCTCATGACACAGCTTCCACTTCAGGGTGTAACTGAGATGGTTCCTCCCGGAGGTGCAGGTGTAGGTATGCACGTTATTCCTGTTGAGAAGGCTATCTCTCTTGAGAATCAGTCAGTTCCTGTTGAGCACCTTTCACGCTGGATCGACATGTATGACAAGTATGGTATTTCCGAGTGCTCTTGCCGTAAGCAGCAGGCAATGAGAGGCGAGGGAAGCGGTGAGATCCGTGGTGACTACTGTATCGGTATGGGCGACATGGC
>CAMVRW010000137.1 GCA_947169985.1 uncultured Butyrivibrio sp.
GCTCTCGCTTCGAGCGTCTTCCCATCCAGCAGCTGGCTCTTTGCCAGATGGCATAGATAGCGCTCCAGCCCGGTGTAGCAGATGGGAATGTCGGTGGCCTCTTCATAGAGTGCGATGCAGGGATACAGCTCCTTTTCCCCGCTTTCCCCTGTGATCTGCACAGACCGGTTCCTGAAAATACAGTCCCTTCTGATCTCGCCGGGTGGTTTCCCCGGCATTCGTATTACGTTGCTCATAGATGATATACCTCCTGTCAAAAATCGACGTTATAAAACGTCGACGACAAGGATATCGTCTATTTCTTAAGAAATCAACGTAATCTTATAATCCCCTGTTCTTACTGGTATCTGTACTATTATCTATAACGTAGAATATTTTTCTGTTTCCGCTGGATACTCATGATTTTATTATACAAACAAACGTTCGGATAGTCAAATAGAAAGCTCCCTTGCTATAATGTGAACCTGACAAATGAACTAAGTTTAAACAGGAGATATTTAATGAGTATTTTAAACGTCGAGCACCTGACCCACGGATTCGGTGACAGGGCCATATTTGATGATGTTTCTTTCAGGCTTTTAAAGGGAGAGCACATCGGACTTGTTGGAGCTAACGGAGAAGGAAAGTCCACCTTCATGAACATAATAATAGGAAAGCTCATGCCTGATGCAGGTAAGATCGAATGGGCTAAGAATGTTAAGGTTGGATACCTTGACCAGCATGCGGTGTTAAAAGAGGGAATGACCATCAGGGACGTTCTCGCCTCAGCCTACGATGATCTTTTTGACATGGAGCGCAGGATGAATGAGATCTGCGATGTTATGGGAGAGGCAGATGAGAAGCAGCTTGAGGAGTACATGGAGGAACTTGGCACGATCCAGGACCTTCTCACAAATCGTGACTTCTATCTGATAGATTCCAAGATTGAAGAGGTCTCAAGAGCCCTGGGCTTTTTGGAACTGGGACTTGACCGTGATGTTACTGAGCTTTCAGGTGGCCAGAGAACAAAGATCCTTCTTGCAAAGCTTCTTTTGGAAAAACCTGATATCCTGCTTCTTGACGAGCCTACAAACTACCTGGATGCAGAGCATATCGTGTGGCTTACAAGATACCTGCAGGACTACGAGAATGCCTTTATTCTCATATCCCACGACATCCCGTTCCTCAACAGCGTGGTAAACATCATTTATCACATGGATGGTCAGACCCACAGCCTGGACAGATATGTAGGAGATTACGACAAGTTCATGGAGGTCTACGAAGCCAGAAAGGCCCAAAGAGAAGCGGCCTACAACAGGCAGCAGCAGGAGATTGCTGATCTTAAGGACTTTGTTGCCAGGAACAAGGCAAGGGTTGCCACCAGGAACATGGCCATGGCAAGGCAAAAGAAACTTGATAATATGGAGATCATCGAGAAGATCCAGGAAAAACCAAAGCCTGAGTTTAACTTTAGGACAGCCAGAACTCCCAGTAAGTTCCTGTTTGAAATAAGTGATCTGGTAATAGGCTATGATGAGCCTTTATCAAAGCCAATAAATCTTTTTATAGAAAGAAATACTTTCATTGTCCTTACCGGAGCAAATGGAATAGGAAAGACAACGCTCCTTAAGAGCATGCTTGGACTTATCCCGGCTCTTTCAGGAAAGGTACAAAGGGGCGAGAATGTTGAGGTTGGATATTTCCAGCAGGAGATGCCACCGAACATTGAGACCACCTGTATGGAGGAGATCTGGAATGAGTTTCCGGGCTTTTCCCAGTACGAGGTCCGCTCAGCCCTTGCCAAGTGCGGACTTACCACCAAGCATATCGAGAGCAAGTGCAAGGTTCTCTCCGGTGGAGAGCAGGCAAAGGTCAGACTCTGCAAGCTCATAAACAGAGAGTCAAATATCCTTGTTCTTGACGAGCCCACCAATCATCTTGATGTGGACGCTAAGGAAGAACTTCACAGAGCCCTAAAGGAGTACAAGGGAACCGTGGTTATGGTCTGCCATGAGCCTGACTTTTACCAGGATCTGGCAACTGAAGTCATCGACTGCACCAAGTGGACCACCAGAATTTAATGTTATCATGCGCAGGTTTCTGACGTTGTGCTATACTGAATAAAGGTTCTTTATTTTGAATAAAGCTTGTTGGGAGGGTGCAAATGTTAAAAGACGAAAAGATTTGGATTGCTAATACTGAGGCCGGCGAGAATGTATTTCTTTTGCCAAAGATGGCCAATCGCCACGGCCTTGTTGCGGGTGCTACAGGTACAGGTAAGACCATAACCTTAAAGGTTCTGGCTGAGTCCTTCAGTGACATGGGAGTTCCTGTATTTCTTGCTGATGTAAAGGGTGACCTTTCAGGAATGGTTCAGGAGGGCAAGGATTCCGAGGATATGCAAAAGCGCATCCAGAAGTTCGGACTTTCTGAGGCTGGCTTTGAGTATAAAAAATATCCTGCCACATTCTGGGATGTGTTTGGACAAAAGGGTATTCCTCTTCGTACCACCATCTCTGAGATGGGACCACTTCTTCTGGCAAGGATCCTGGGACTTAACGACCTTCAGAAGGATATTCTCACAATTGCTTTCAAGATCGCTGATGACGAGGGTCTTTTATTAGTAGATACAAAAGACCTTAAGGCGCTTCTTAACTATATCTCCGAGAACAGAAACGAATACGCTGCGGACTACGGTAATGTAAATCCTGTATCTGTAGCAGCTATTGTAAGATCCATTGTTGCTCTTGAAATGGCCGGCGGAGAGGATTTCTTCTTTGAGCCTGCCTTGGATATCAAGGACTGGTTTATAACAGATTCTGACGGAAGAGGAATGATAAACATTCTTGATTCCACAAGTCTTATAAATAACGGCACTTTGTATGCAACCTTCCTTTTATGGATGATGTCTGAACTTTTCGAGACCCTTCCTGAAGTGGGAGATGCAGATAAGCCTAAGATGGTGTTCTTCTTTGATGAAGCACATCTTTTGTTCAAGGATGCACCAAAGCTTCTTATGGATAAGATAGAGCAGGTTGTTAAGCTCATCAGATCCAAGGGCGTTGGCATCTACTTTGTGACTCAGAATCCAAGGGATATCCCCGACGGAGTTCTGGCTCAGCTTGGAAACAAGATCCAGCATGCACTTCATGCCTATACACCTTCAGATATGAAGGCCGTAAAGGCAGCAGCTGACTCCTTCAGAGAGAATCCTGAGTTCAAGACTGCGGATGTTATCCAGGAGCTTGGAACAGGAGAGGCTGTGTGCTCCTTCCTTATGGAGGATGGAACACCTTCAGTGTGCCAGAAGGTTAAGATCCTTCCACCTCAGTCTCTTATGGGTGGAATTGATGACCTTACAAGGCAGAAGGAGATAAACAGCAGCAGGTTCTATGAGAAGTACTTTGAGCCTCATGATCCTGACTCAGCCTATGAATTCCTTGAGAGAAAGGGAATAGCAAAGGCTGAGGAGGAAGCTAAGTTCAAGGAAGAGGAAGCTGCACGTAAGGCAAAAGAAAAAGAAGAGGCCCTGGCTGCCAAGGAAGAAGCCAAGAAGAAGGCTGCTGAAGATCGTAAGAAGAAACAGACAGCCAAGACAATAGGAAATTCCGTGGTTGGAACCGTTGGACGAGAGGTTGGAAAGAGCGTTGGCGGTAAGTTTGGTAAGTTTGGAAAGACCCTTGGTGGTAACCTGGGAGCAAGTCTTGGAAGAGGAATCCTCTCAACACTGTTTAAATCCTGATATTATTACAATAAAATAATTGACGAATAATCGCCTATTTAGTGGATGTGTCAAAGCACAAACACCAGATAGGCGATTTTTTTGTCTGCCACGAAGAGGTTAATCATTTTTTTAGAAAAAACTAGGAAAACACTATTGTAAAGCACATTTTTCTCATATATAATGGTGACAGGTGGTAAAAAGTGTCACAAAGTGGTGGCAAGTGGTAGAAAAGTGGTAAAATAATTGGGGACAGCTTTTAAAGGTGAATACAGTCATTCCATAGACGCCAAGGGAAGACTCATAATGCCTGCTAAGTTCCGTGAGCTCCTGGGTGAACAGTTTGTGGTAACCAAGGGGTTTGACGGGTGTCTTTTCGTGTTTGCTGAAGAAGGCTGGGAGCAGTTTGAAGCTAAGCTACAAGCTCTGCCAATGGATAAACCTGAAGCCAGAATGCTTGGACGTTTCTTTATCGCCGGAGCCATAGACGCAGAAACTGATAAACAGGGAAGAATTCTTTTACCCGCGAATCTTCTTCAGCACGCCAAGATCGATAAGGAAGCGGTTATCGCAGGTGTTGGTAACAGAGCCGAGATCTGGAGCAAGGCTGAATGGGAGAAGGCAAGTACCTTTGATGATATCAATGGAATTGCGGCGAAGATGAGCGAATATGGTCTAAGCATTTAGCCGTGCAAATGTGCGAGTTATTCAAATGCGGATGCTCGCATGCACATTTGGATGACGAAGCAGATTTATAGGGCGTTTGCCCTCCAACGAGGAATTCGAAGAATTCCGAGTCCGGGTGCACGGCGGGAGGAATGCAGATGGAATTTAAACATTACTCAGTGCTTCTTGGGGAATGCATCGAAAATCTGAATATTAAGCCTGAGGGAATATATCTGGATGGTACCCTTGGAGGAGCCGGGCACTCTTTTCACATTGCCGAAAGGCTCACCACGGGACATCTGTATGGCACCGATCAGGATGAGGATGCCATAGCTGCAGCCACTAAGAGACTTGAGCCTTTTGGGGACAAGGTGACCATCATAAGAGACAATTATGAGAATGCTGTGACGAGGCTTAAAGCTCTTGGAGTTACGGGGGTTGACGGAATTCTTCTGGACCTTGGAGTTTCTTCTTTCCAGCTGGATAACGCTGAGAGAGGATTTACTTATAAGGAAGATGTTCCTTTGGATATGAGGATGGACCAGAGACAGACCCTTACTGCAAGAGATATCGTAAATGATTATTCGGAAACGGAACTTTTCCATATAATAAGGGATTTTGGTGAGGATAAATTCGCCAAGAACATTGCAAAGCACATATGTATCGAAAGAGCGAAGGCTCCTATTGAGACAACGGGGCAGCTTAACGACATCATAAAGGCAGCGATACCGGCCAGAATGAGGGAGAAGGGAGGCCATCCTTCCAAGAGAACCTATCAGGCCATAAGGATTGCGCTGAACAGGGAACTGGATGTTTTGCAGAATTCCCTGGAGGGATTCATAGATTTCCTGAATCCAGGAGGAAGGATATGCGTTATTACCTTCCATTCACTGGAAGACAGGATAACAAAGAGCAGCTTCAAGACTGCTGAGGACCCATGCACCTGTCCGCCGGACTTTCCGGTCTGCGTGTGTGGTAAGAAGTCCAAGGGAAAGGTGATCACAAGAAAACCAATCCTGCCAAGCGACGAGGAACTTGCGGAAAACAAAAGATCCCAGAGCGCGAAGCTGAGAGTATTTGAGAAAAAGATCTAAATTACAGCCCGAAGCACTTCGCTGCTGAGGGCGTGCGAAAATGATACAAAAAAAGGAGGTGTGAACATGGCAAGAGATGAATACATCCGCGGAACTACCGTAAGAAAACCAAATAAAAAACATGACCAGCGCCAGATCCATGTTCATCAGCCTTCGAAGCGTCAGAAGAAACATCACATGAGCCTGGGTTACCTGCTTTTCCTGACCCTTGCAATGGTTCTGATGGTTGGGACACTGGCAAGCTACATCAATCTTCAGTCACAGATTAAAAACAGTGTAAAAAATATCGCTGCATTGGAGAGTCAGCTTAATAATTTGAAACAGGACAATGATGAGGCGTATAATAGAGCAAATGGAAATGTAGATCTGGATGAAGTAAAGAGAATTGCTATCCAGGAATATGGTATGACCTATGCGACAGAGGGGCAGATCATTACATATTCTGACGGCGGTGGCAACGACTATGTCAGACAGATTGCTCCAATACCTGAGACGACGAAGAATTAGTGAGCTCAGGTTAAAATCTGGAAGGAAGTTGTAGTAACATTGAAAAGAAAGAAAACGGGGAATAATCAGAAATTCACCATAGGAATGAAGAAAAAGCTGGTAGTACTGTTTGTATTGGTACTACTGGCTTTCGTTGGGTTAGGGGTGAGACTCATCCTTATAACCAAGAATAACGGCGAGGAATACGAGAAACAGGTACTGTCTCAGCAAAAGTACGACTCCACAACGCTCCCCTTCAGAAGAGGAGAGATACTGGATGCTAATGGTACGATCCTTGCCTACAGCGAGAAGGTATATAACGTAATCCTTGATGCGAAGCTGCTTTTAAGAGATGAAAAGTATCTGGAGCCTACCATAAAGGCTCTGGTAAAAGAGTTCAAGCTGGATTCAGGGGAGATCAGAGATTATTTAAGGGACCATCCCACATCACAGTACTATGTTCTGGCAAAAAAGCTCTCTTATGATGAGATAAAGACCTTTCAGGATATGATAACTCCGGGAATGGAGGGGTATGATCCTGATATCCAGGGTGTGTGGTTTGAATCAAGTTATATAAGAAAATATCCAAACGGCTCTCTGGCTTGTGACATCATTGGTTTTACCTCCAGTGATAACAGTGGTATGTACGGCCTTGAGGAATATTACAACAACACTCTTTCAGGAACCACAGGAAGAGAGTACGGCTATCTTGATGAGGATTCAAACCTTGAGAGGACCACAATTCCTGCAACAGATGGTGACAGCATTGTTACAACAATTGATGG
>CAMVRW010000138.1 GCA_947169985.1 uncultured Butyrivibrio sp.
TGTTTTGAGGAAAAGAGCTTCATCCATAAAGTGGGAGCATGAACAGGTGGCAAAATAGCCTCCGTCCTTAACAAGCTTCATTCCGCGAAGGTTGATCTCTTTATATCCTGTAGCAGCTTTTTTTATTGAAGCTCTGGATTTGGTAAATGCCGGAGGATCAAGGATAACCACATCAAACTTCTCACCCTTACTTTCAAGGTCAGGTAAAAGATCAAAGACATCTGCGCACTGGAAGGTGGCTACATCCTGAAGTCCGTTCAGTGCTGCATTTTCTCTTGCCTGTTCACAGCCAAGGTCTGAGGCGTCAACGCCCAGAACGGATTCTGCTCCGCCGGCAGCAGCATTAAGCGCAAAGGATCCGGTATGTGTAAAGCAGTCGAGAACTCTTTTTCCTTTGCAAAGTCCGCGTATGGACTGACGATTGAACTTCTGATCCAGGAAAAATCCTGTCTTCTGGCCATTCTCAACATCTACGTAGTACTTAACGCCGTTCTCCTCTATCATTACCTTGGTATCAAACTCATCACCAATAAAGCCCTTGGTCCTCTCAAGGCCCTCAAGCTCTCTTACCTTGGCATCGCTTCTTTCGTAGATACCACGGATCTTAACTCCGTCCTTTGCCATAACCTCTTTGCAGCAATCCAGAATAAGATTCTTCATCCTGTCGGTTCCAAGAGCCAATGACTCAATTACAAGAACATCAGAAAATTTGTCTATAGTTATGCCTGGGATAAAGTCGGCTTCACCAAATACAAGTCTGCAAGAAAGCCTGGTCAGCTGATCTGCTAAGGCTTCCTCATTAGAGAGGCCTGCTGCCGGCACAAGGTACTCCGCCAAATAGTCTGCCATTACAGCCTTCCTGTATTCCCAAGCATCCTTGATTCTTTGAAGGATCAGTTCCTTTGTTACCGGATGCTCTTTTTTTCTGGACATCATACGGACCCTGATCTTGGAATTTGTATTTATAAATCCATAGCCTAAAAAGAAGCCGTCGAAATCATTAAGTTCGATGATATCGCCGTTTTCAAAGTTTCCCACAACTTTGTCTATCTCATTGTCATAAATCCAAAGCCCACCGGATTTAAACTCCCTGCCCTGGCCCCTCTTAAGGATAACCTTTGCATCAGCAGTCTTGATCTGTTCTACATTTCCCATATATTTAAGCCACTCCTTACATTCAAATAGATAAAATTGAAAAATATATGTTGACAATACATTAATTATATTCTAAAATCAATTCGTTGTCGCAATTATTATCTGAGGCTTCAAATGCGATAGTGGCGTAGTTGGTAACGCGCGACCTTGCCAAGGTCGAGACCGCGGGTTCGAGCCCCGTCTATCGCTCTTTTCATCAACACAAGCAAGCTTTTGCTTGTTTACATATATGCGATAGTGGCGTAGTTGGTAACGCGCGACCTTGCCAAGGTCGAGACCGCGGGTTCGAGCCCCGTCTATCGCTCTGAAGAAAATGCCGCCTGAAGAGATGATCTTCAGACGGCATATTTTTTATCAGTCAAGGACCAGGTCGTCACCGCAGTACTTAAGGGGCTTGACCTTCCACATCTTGTCGGATATCAGATCTACCAGTGTAAAAAGAGCCGGGTGATTAGTTAAAAAATCTATCAGGGATTCCGGCGAATGGCGAAGCCTTAGAAGAGTCAGCACAAGTTTGGGGCGACTTCCTATGATTTTCATAATGACTGCATGGTTTGTGATAAAGTCAGCTATACCAACCATATCTGTACTAAAGCCATTCTGACTGAGGATTTCCTTTACGGATTCCACCATCTCAGGCTTTTTGCCTTTGTATCTGAAAATAAAGGCTACGAGCTGGGCCGCACTGTCGGAGTACCTTTCACATGCGAAGGTATCGATTATCTTATCAGTATCCCCGCCCTTGGCATTTACGATCACATTACCAAGCATATTTGCCACATTTTCCCTTGTGGACATCTGAACAGACCTGATGAAACTGTTTAACATCTTATCAAGGTCTGTCATTTTTTTATCCTGCTTTGGAGCCTTCCAGACACTCATTCCGCCGATGTCATCGTAAAAGACAATGGCATTTGCACAGTGATTCTCCGCAAACCCCAGACGCCCGAAGTTTGTTCCTAGATAGAACTGTTTTTTGCCCACATCGTTTAAAAGAATATTTACAAAGTCGCTCTCAGCAATGATGTTCAGGATCTTTCCCCTGTTTTTTCTGATCTGCAGGGCATACTTCTTTATAAACTCATCAGAAAAACCCTGGCCATCAAAAGAAAAGCAGCTATTAACCCTGTCATCCATGATGGTGATGAATTTGGACTTGTTCCCGCCCTTGGAATGGCCGGTTACTGTAATGGTGTCGTAGCCATCAAGAGCCAGGGATCTGAACCAGCTAAGGGCATTGTTCTGATAGAGCGTAGGTACCTGGTAAAGACCGGATACATTGTCTATCCACTCTGCATCGCTCTGGGTTCCCTTAAAAGCAACAATTGCCTCGTTATAGGCCGGGTCATACAAAAGCGCACTTCTTCCGCCACCGGCGCTGTCGCTCTCATAATGTACCTGCAGAATGATGATATCCTTCAAATGCTGATTGGGCCTGATCGCCCACATGATCTCTTTGCACTCAGCCCCTGTAACACCAGTGCTGTATTCCTTGTCATTCTCTATCTGGGCAGCGTTCCTTAGAACCCCGTTTACAAAGTCCCCAATAGTCCTGGATTCCTGGCTGGTGGAAAGAAATGTTCCCCTTGGGCCTCCAAGATTCTCGCAGTAGAGAAGATTGTTTATAAGTACTATTTCTTCAATAGTCAAATTGCTAGAAAGATTATCGCCCATACAATACCCCACAATACCATCTACTCAAGATACAAAGTGTCTGAATATAGTCTGTCCTTGGAAATGTCCCCTGCTGAATCCTTCACTACAACGATGTAAACATCACCTTTTATCTTTTCGGATAAAAGAGCTTTCTCAACCTCTCCAGTTACATCCTCGTATTTTTTGCCGCCAAGTTTTGAACCATCAAGAAAAATCTTGATATCATTTCCAGCACGGATAATACCCTTAAGCACATCCGTGGCGGAAATGTCTTCCCCATGCTGGCTTCCAAGGCTTTCCCAGAAACCCACAGTTACCTGCAATATAGGGAATCCACCCTTTGTTAGGATCTTCTTGATCTCCTGGGCCATTTCATCCTTTATTATTTCTCCAAAAAAGTCATCCTTGATCTGGTATTTTCCGTCTTTTTCTTCTGCTGTGGCAATGAAGGCGCTGGCTCTGTCTATTCCTTCAACCTTGTAATACCATTCGTTGTGCTCTCTTACTGTACCTGATTTGGGCTCACATCCTGTTATCTCAAAGGTATAGCTGGGATATTTTTCTTTGAAATATCCTGCGACAGCCCGCATCTCTTTTAACAATTCCATGTCGGCCTCGCAGAGTTCCCCTTTTTCAATTTCCTCCGTGTGGAAGGTTATCCCCGACAAAACATTCTTTTCTTCTCTGGTAAGTTCCATGTCATCCTCCCCTTTATGCAATATCATCCGGCCTTACAGTAATCCAATAACTGAGTCTTGGTTATTGGTTTAGAAAAATAATATCCCTGGTAAAAATCCACTCCAAGGGCCTTAAGCTTTTCAACATGGGACTTGGTTTCAACTCCCTCAACAAGGATCTTTCGCTTCATCTGTTTTATCATGTGGATGCAGCTTTCAAGGATGATCTGCCCCCGTTCGCTCTTGTCAGAATCCCAAAGGATGCTCTTATCAATCTTGACGATGTCAAAATCAAGAGAGAAAAGTGAATGCATGTTGGAATAGCCTGTTCCATAGTCGTCCATGGAGAACTGGAAGCCCTGCTCCTTTAATTTCCTGATAACATCGCTTAAAAGGTTGTAATCGCTGGCAGATACGGACTCCGTTATCTCGAAGTTGATGAAGGATTTTGGAATGCCATAACTTTCAACAATTCCAATGATATGGGAGACGAAGTCATCTCTCATGCACTGAAGTACGGAGAGATTGACATTGATACAGTCCATTCCAAGACGCTTTGGCTCTCCTGTCTTAATAAATGCGCACACCTGATGTAATACAAAATCATCTATGTCATCTATATAACCGGTCTGTTCAGCAATTGGAATGAACTCATCAGGGTACAGCTCCCCAAGGTTTTTGTCATGAAGCCTTATAAGGGCCTCTGCACCGTGGAGCTTCACGCCGTCAGTACAGTAGGTGGGCTGATAGTAAACTTCAAACTTACCTTCAGCTAATCCCTTTGAAACAACTTCTTCAACAGCAGACCTTCTCATTAGGAACTGCAGGTCGTCGTGGGTCAGAATTGTGTTATCAATATCATCAGGTACCGGTCCGTCGATCATGTACATAAGACTGTCGATTCCATTGATATTGGTAGGAACCTCGGCTGCTATTACAACTGGAGTGAGCTTAATAGGTACTCCGTGAATAGTCCATTCGGACTGGAACCTGTTATAAATTCGCTTGGCAATTCCAAGAACGTCTTTTTTGCCCTTCTGGAACCTATCGTACTTGAGGACCAGAACCATGGACTCGGGATTGGGGTGATAGATGCTGCTTCTGTCAACCAATGTCTTAAGGAAATCGGATATCTCCACCATGATCTGGTCAGTATATGAAAGTCCGGTGATCCTGTTGATGGCATCCATGTTGGTTATTTTAAGACAGATGACATTTATGACATGCTTTTTTGCAAGGAGATGGCTGACATCCATCCTGAGAGCGTTCCTGTTGTAAACGCCTATCACCGTGTTAAGCCTGTCGTCTTCGTTCTCAACTGTGAGCATCAGACCCATAAGGGCAAGCCCCTCGCAGAACAGTTCACTTTTTATGCCTATATACAGGAACTGCATTACTACGCCAAAGAGTGTTATGCAAAAGAAATATAGAAGGGCATATCTGTTTCTTTTACGCATAGTGTTCCATGATAGCAAAAGACATCCTGTTGCAATGATCATATATCCCAGGGAAAAGAGATAGATCATCACCTCCGCCCATCCCCTGACAAACTGCATGTTTTCGTTGTAGTAATAAACATATCCAGTCAAAGGGTTAGTCAGGACGAACAGTTCGGAAATGATGTAAGGGATCATACCCACATATTTAATTATTGGTGGTCTGAAGGAAAAAGAATCAGTGACATTCATCACATAGTTGTACAAAGCAGGCGCAATGGCTATGTGAACAAAAAAGTATAGAAACTGTGAGACTAAAATGCACTTTGAGAAAATAGGCACCTGGCCCATGAAGGTCTCAAAAATCTCAGTGCAGATACAGGTCAGGGAATTGATTATGACAATATAATTCATCAAAAGGAAGAGCCTGTTCTGCACAAGATCCGTTCGCTTCTGAAGCTTGGTAAAAACGATAGTGGTGAGACTGACAAGGAAGGCTGCACAATAAAAAGCTATGTGGAATAGCATATCATAGATCATACACGTTACCCCCAACAGGTGAAACCAAAGAAACTGCAGCAGAAATAGACCCAAAAGCGTCTTCAATTGTCATTATACCGATATCCGACGGTAGATACAACAGAATTACGCACAAAAAGACACACAAAATCACACGGGAAACCGGAATGGGCAAAATGGTTTACACATAACTTGATTGTGCACAAGCAAAAATAATGATAGAATCGTGGGAGTGAATCTTAAGGAGAAACACCATACCTTTTTATATGGAGGAATCATGAGTTTATGACAGATTATAAGTTACTGGCTGCACAGATCAAATCTCTTGCAGAGGATGAGCCACATTTTATTCCGGTTATGTCCAATGCCTCAGCGCTTTTATATGAGAACATGGAGGATCTTAACTGGGCAGGCTTTTATATAATGAATAAAGGATCCCTTATGTTGGGACCTTTTCAGGGCAAAGTTGCCTGTATCAGGATCGAAGTGGGGAAGGGCGTCTGCGGAACTGCCGTATCGGAAGATAAGACTCAGCTTGTAAAAGATGTTCATCAGTTCCCGGGACATATTGCCTGCGACAGTGCATCCAATTCGGAGATTGTGGTTCCTATCCACAAAGACGGGCAGGTGGTTGCTGTTCTTGATATTGACAGCCCGAGTCTGTCAAGGTTTGACGAGACGGATAAAGAGGGCCTTGAAGAGTTCGTAAAAGCGCTGGAAGAAGTAACAGATTTTACCGAAATAGCGTCTAAATAACCTATAAACAGTGTTAAACAAAGCATAAAGAATTTATAAACGAAATTTCATACATTTTTGCAAGAAAAATAAGAAAAGAAAAGGATAGGAAAATACCCCATGAAAACCAGAATTTCTTTTGCCAGCGATTACACCAAAGGCGCGCATCCACTGATATTGGAGCGCCTTATGGAAAATAATTTTGACCAGATGCCCGGTTATGGTACAGATGATATTTGCAAGATGGCTGCAGAAAAAATCAAGACAAAATGCAATTGTTCTGATGGAGATGTCATTTTTTTGGTGGGCGGAACCCAGACAAATCAGACGGTAATTGACATGCTCCTTTCTTCTTATCAGGGAGTTGTTGCAGCAGGCACAGGACACATAGCAGTTCATGAGGCCGGTGCCGTTGAGTTTTCCGGTCATAAGGTTATAACACTTCCCAACAGAGGCGCCGAGAAAGATACTGAGCGCTATGGCTCTGACATAGGAAAGATAGATGCTTCAGACCTTAAGAAAT
>CAMVRW010000139.1 GCA_947169985.1 uncultured Butyrivibrio sp.
ATAACTCTGAAAGGTATCTCCAGAATAGATGCATATGTGCGAAGCTGTTCTGCTGCAGCTATACGATATGTGTCGACAGTTAAAAGAGCTACTTTCTTCTTCTGAGTTACTGACAGCTCAGACGCAAGTTTAGCTATAGTAGTTGTCTTTCCTACACCTGTAGGTCCGATAAATATTTCTGCTCTTGGACCTTCGCCCTCAAGACTGATAGGCTCTGACTTGCCAAATTTAAGGACCATTTTCTGATATACATTAGATAAAGCGTAATCAAACGGAAGTCCCGGCTTAGCAAGCTTCTCGACTTCGTCAGTAAGCTGATTTACATATATCTCATCAACTTCATTCTCAATAAGAGTATTGTATAAAAGCTTGATAAAAGACATTGTCTCTTCGGAAAGCTCAGGAGTCTTCTTTCTCGAAGTGGCCACAACAGGCTCCGGAATATCTTTTTCAAAAACATCCTCTTTGTCAGTCTTAAGGAAATTCTTCTCAAGAAGGCTGCTGAGGTTATCAAGCTTTTCCTCAATGGCACTGTTATCATCCTTAATATCGGAAGGCTTAGGTACTATACCCCCGCTGGAAGCTATAATAATGTCTCGCTGGGAATTATCCTCTGATGGTCTCACCACAGGTCTTGGAGCTTCTTTTTGAGGCGTATAGGTCTTCTGAGGTCTCTCTGACTCCTCCTCTAAAGCCACAGTAACCTCAATCTTCTGGGCCTGGAAGAAGGAAAAGAATCCTGTCTTCTTGGCCGGCTTAACAGTCATGACAACAATGTTAGGTCCCAGCTCCCTCCTGGCTTCTTCCGTCGCCTCACTTTCAGTTTTTCCAACATACTTTTTGATAATCATATTATGCCGTTACCATCCCCACAGATTGTAATTCGATAGTTGGTTCCACTTCATTATAGGAAATTACAATAAGATCCTTGTAATAATCCTGTGTCATCTTTTTAAAATACATCCTCACAATTGGAGACGCCATTATAATGGCCATCTTTCCAGCTTCTTCAAGTCTCTGCACATTCTCCCCAACTGCAGTTAAGATAGACTTGGTCCTTGCCGGGTCAAGAGTAAGATAAGCACCTGTTTCTGTCTGCTTTACAGAACTCATGATCTCCTGTTCAATCTTTGGATCCAGGGTAAGAACGCTGGTGGTCTCACCGGTAGCAAAGTACTTACTGGAAATAGCTCTTTTCAGAGATTGTCTTACATACTCTGTAAGGATGTCAGGATCATGAGTAGATGGGGCAAAGTCCGCAAGAGTCTCAAAAATTGTAACAAGGTCTCTGATAGATATGCCCTCGCTAAGCAGGTTCTGAAGAACCTTCTCTATTTCACCAAGGCTCATGAGCTTAGGCACAAGCTCGTCCACCAGGGCAGGATTGTTCTCCCGAAGGTTGTCCACAAGATTCTGGACATCCTGTCTTGTAAGCAGCTCAGCTATATGCTCTCTGATAACCTCAGTCAAATGCGTAGCAATAATAGATGGCGGATCAACAACCGTATAACCAAGGGACTCAGCTCTTTCTCGCTGTCCTTCGGTGATCCAGGTAGCAGGAAGATGGAATGATGGCTCAAATGTCGGGATTCCGGTGATCTCATCCTCAACATGTCCCGGATTCATGGCCATATAATGGTCGAAAAGAATCTCTCCATCGCTTACCTGTATACCCTTAATTTTAATAATATACTGATTAGGATTCAACTGAATATTATCTCTCAGTCGAATGATAGGCACTACAGTACCCAGTTCCAAAGCTACCTGACGTCTGATCATTACAACACGGTCAAGCAGGTCTCCGCCCTGATTTACATCAGCAAGAGGGATAATACCGTAACCAAATTCAAGCTCGATAGGATCCACCTGAAGAAGGCTTGTGACATTTTCAGGCTGTCTGATCTCCTCTGCCTGCTGTTCCTCTTCTGAGGAAACTTCACCCTCTGTAACAGCCTCTTCCATGGTCTGGCTTGCAATTCTTCCTAGAATAATGAATCCAGCACCAAAGGTAAGGTAAAGAACTGTAGGAAGTGGTGAAAGAATACCAAGTCCAGCCACAACTCCGCCAACCAGGTAAAGAGTCTTGGATGCACCAAAGAGCTGTCCAATAAGGACATGGCCAAAGTCCGCTTCCTTAGAGCCCTTGGTAACCAGGATACCTGTTGACATGGAGATCATAAGTGAAGGAATAGAACTTACAAGACCATCACCCATTGTAAGGATTGAATAGGTGTTAATGGCAGTGTTCACATCCATTCCCATTCTCAAAACGCCCATAGCGATTCCGCCAATAAGGTTGACTGCTGTAATGATAAGACCCGCAGTTGAATCTCCCTTTACGTACTTGGTAGCACCATCCATGGCTCCGAAGAAGCTTGCCTCTTCCTGGATCTTATCACGTCTCTCTTTAGCCTCTGCATCTGTTATAGCGCCGGTATTAAGATCGGCATCGATAGCCATCTGTTTACCGGGCATAGCATCCAAGGTGAAACGAGCTGATACTTCAGCTACACGCTCAGAACCTTTGTTGATGACCATGAGCTGTACGATGATAAGGATAATATAGACGATAGCACCTACGATCAGGTCACCACCACCTACGAAGGAACCAAATACTTCAATAACCTGACCGGCACTACCCTGAGTCAGGATAAGTCTCGTGGACGATACGTTCAGCGAAATCCTGAATATGGTCGTAAAGAGCAGGATTGTCGGGAAGAATGACATCTGCAAAACGTCCGACGCAAACATTGCCGTGAACATGATAACAAAGGAAAGTGACATATCGAAGGCAAGGAGTACGTCCAGAAGCCAGTCCGGAAGCGGAATAATGAGCATTACAATAGCGGCTACGATATAAAGAGCCAGACCATAATCATATACACGATCTCGAATTTTCTTAAGATCCATCATTATCCTCCTTCCGTCTTAGTTGTTATCCAAAGGTTTCTAAACAGGTGATGCTTAAACCTTACCCTTCAGGTGATATACATACGCGAGAACCTCGGCAACCGCCTTGTAAAGCTCTGGTGGAACCAGCTCTCCAACCTCAACGTTAGCAAAAAGCATTCGTGCTAGAGGCTTATTCTCTACTATCTCAACATCATTTTCTTTAGCTATCTCTTTTATCTTCTGAGCCAGATAATCTGCACCCTTAGCTACCACAATAGGCGCATCAGCCTCATCCGCATCATATTTGATGGCAACTGCGTAATGAGTAGGGTTGGTGATGACAACGTCAGCCTCAGGCAGAGCCTGCATCATTCTCCTTCTGGAAGCCTCCATCATACGACGTCTCTGAGCCGATTTGATCTGAGGATCTCCTTCAGAGTTCTTGAACTCGTCCTTGACCTCTTTCTTGGTCATCATCATGTCTTTTTTGAATTTGTATTTCTGATAAATGTAATCAATAAAAGCAATGACCATATAAGCTGCTGTAATCCTAAATCCCAGATCAAATATCAGATTACCCATAAGGCCTATTGCTTGCTTTAAAGGCATGTCATACAGAAGGAAAAGAGATTCTGTCCTGCCTGTAAAAAACGTATATATAACAGCCGCCATAACAGCAAGCTTTAGTAGACTCTTGCCCAGTTCAAAAAGCTTTCTTGTGGAAAAGATCTTTTTCATTCCACTAATAGGGTTCAGCTTTGAAAACTTTGGCTTTAATGGCTTGGTTGTTGGTCGCCATTTAACCTGTATAAGGTCACACATAAAACTGACAGCCACACCCAAAAGGAAAAATGGTGCACAGACCAAAAGGATGGTCAAAAGCGCATTGGTCAATATTGCCATAATAGTTGTAACAGGAGGATATCCATTGTAGGTCCTTGTTACATAGGGAATATTGTTGTAGGCTCTTTCAAAAACAGCCTTGAAGTTAGTTCCCATAAAGGTATAGCCAAACTTTAATATCAGGAAAAGAGTAAGCATAGTAAATGCTGTTGCTATCTCCTGACTTTTGGCAACCTGGCCTTCTTTTCTGGCATCGCTGAGTTTTTTCGGTGTAGCCTGTTCTGTCTTTTCAGCGCCGTTTTGATCCTCGGCAAAGAACTGCAGATTATATTTAATTAATACTGTGGAATCATTATCCGCTCTGCATACTTTGTACAAAACTCTGGATCATCTCCTTGCTGTAAATAAGAATGAAATTTGCAGCATCCTTAAGCATTACAATTGTAAATGTCATTACAATAAGACCAACTATGATCTTTATCTGAATACCCACAGAGAACATGTTCATCTGAGGTGAAACTTTCGCCAAAATACCAAGTACTACGTTGGTTATGAAGGTGATGATGAATATCGGAAGGCATATCCTGAATCCGATAACGATATAATCCTTCATAAAATCCAAAAGTACCTGGAACATCTTATCTGAGTTGATCACTGCCCCATTTATCGGTACCAGGGTAAAACTGTCTGCCAGCGCCCTTAAAATATACTGATAAAAGCCGGTAAGTATAAGAGCCATAGTCAGATACTGTGAATACAGAGATCCTGTAATGGTAACCTGCTGATTGGTAGCAGGATCCATCATACTCACCATTGATAGACCTATCTGCATATCAACAACAGTTCCGGCAAAGGCTGCTATCAGCTGACACAGATTAACTGAAAGACCAATTAAAAGGCCAACCATAACCTCTTTTAAAACAATGACTGCATAACCTGCCACCGTGTTGTAATCAGGCGGATAAAAAGGTACCGCTCCATATAAAAGAATTGAAAGGCACAGTCCATAGCCAATCTTCACAAGGTTCGGTGTTCCTCTTCCACCTAAAAAGGGGCAAACAAAGATGAAAGACATTATCCTGACAACTATAAGCAGGTAAACCTCAAGATCGCCATAGCTGAAGTTATAATCAATCATTTACCGCTCCTAGCGAACGTACTTTGAAAAGTCAGACCACAAACTGGTGATAAAGCCTGACAGCTCAGTTAGCATATGGTTTCCAAGGAGCATGATCATCATGAATACCCCAAGTACCTTTGGTACAAAGGTAAGGGTCTGCTCCTGGATTGAAGTAACAGTCTGGAATATTGATACTGCAAGACCTATACACATAGATGTAAGCAGAATAGGAAGTGCAACTCTTATAACAAGCATAAGAGCTTCTCCAATGATCAGGTTGATATCCGATAATGTGATCATATCCGGCTCCTTTCTCTTTTAATAAAATGATTTAACAATGTTTCCAATTATCAACGTCCATCCGTCTGCCAAAACAAATAAAAGAATCTTGAAAGGCAACGATATGGTGGTCGGCGGGAGCATCATCATACCCATACTCATAAGTACCGATGCCACTACCATGTCGATAACAATAAATGGAACATATAACAAAAAGCCTATAATAAAGGCTGTTCTTAACTCACTAACGATAAAGCTAGGGACAAGTACTACATTAGGGATACTCTCCAGCTCACCATCCCACTCAATTCCGTCAATCTCCATAAAAAGCCTTACGTCCTTGGTCTGGGTCTGGCCATACATAAACTGCCTGAAGGGTTTCATAACCTCTTCAAAGAACTCCTTCTGATCCATCTGCCCCTCTTCAAATGGGATAACTGCCTCGTTGTAAGCCGTGGTAAGGGTAGGTTGCATGATAAAAAGCGTCATAAACAAAGCAATCCCAATCATCACCAGGTTAGGGGGTGACGTTTGGGTTCCGATGGCAGTCCTTACAAAATGCAGCGAAACAATAATCCTGGTAAAAGAGGTCATCATTACCAGGAGCGTTGGCGCAAGAGATATCAACGTAAGAGTGATAAGTATCCTTAAAGCGCCATTTAATGAACCATTGCCATTGTCATAGGTAATAGTAACCGTATTGGCAATATTAAGCTTTTTAAGATCGTCAGGTGTCTCAGCTGTTCCGGGATCATTGATATTAGTCCTCTCATCCTTGGAACCCGTAAGCTGACTGTCTCTGTCCACGGTAGGATCTGTAGGCGTAGTATCTGATATAACATTCTCTGTAGCGTGAGTAGTTAAGGGATGCGCAACCGCAAGAAAAGAAAACATTAAAAGACAGGCAAGGGCTGATAAAAGCCCCTTCCTGAACAGATATCTGATATTCTTATCCACACTTCCCCGTCTTTTCATTTACTTCTTAATCTCACCCTTAAACTTTTCAAGGATATCCTTGAAACTCATATTGGTTTCAGAATCTTCTTCCCTGAAGCTTAAGTCCTCCCTGGACACTTCTCCCAAATTTGTGATCTCATCTTTGCCAACACCAATAGCCATATACCTTTGTCCTATGCGGACAATCTGTATATACTTGGTGGTTGAAATCCTTGCTGTCTCAATGACTTCGATATTACCGGTGGATTGCTTTTCCTTCTGAAATCCGGCTATCCACTTGGTAAAAAAATATGTGGCAGCAAGAACGGCAACGAAGATCAACAGCATAAAAACAAGCTGCAAATATGAACTCATAAACCGTTCCCCATCTTACTGGACAATTTCTGTCACACGTACACCAAAACTTTCCTCGATTACTACTACCTCTCCCTTGGCAACAAACTTGCCGTTAACAAGAACATCAACAGGCTCACCGGCAACCTTGTCAAGCTCTATGATAGTACCAGGTGCAAAATCAAGAATATCTGCTATAGGTTTAGCAGTTCTTCCAAGTTCAAC
>CAMVRW010000140.1 GCA_947169985.1 uncultured Butyrivibrio sp.
GAAAAAGACAGATTCCAGATATATGCCACTCAGTCAGAGGATGAGGCTCTTTTGTATGTCAGTCAGTATCGCGACCATATAGGGCTTTTGGTTGTTGAACTGAATGACGAGACAAAGAGCGGTGAACTGGTGATCAAATATACCAAGACCAGAGAAAGGTTCAAGAACATCCCGATTCTCGCTGTTGTTCGGAACGAAGAGGGCGAAAGGATCGCCAGATCCCTTGGTGCAGATGATATACTGGTTACTTCCGCGCCGGGAGAAGCTTTTAAGGACAGCATCACGAATCTTTCAGAGAAGTGAAGAGTTGACTTTTAAATTGCATGCAATATAATAATAAGAATAATCATTTGAATGGGAGACAGAAACAATGCTAAAAACTCTTTTATCACAAGTCAAGGAATATAAACTCCCGTCTGTACTAACTCCGATAAGCATGATCGGAGAGGTAATATGCGAGATGATCATTCCTATCCTCATGGCAAGGATAGTTGATGAAGGTATCTATGGCGGCAACATGAGTCTTATTTTCAAGATAGGCGCCATGATGATCGTCATTGCTCTTTTGGGACTGATTGCAGGCCTTTTGGGAGCATACTGGGGAGCTGAGGCTTCAGCAGGACTTGCCAAGAATCTTAGAAAGGCCATGTTTGAAAACATTCAGACCTTTTCTTTTTCCAACATCGACAAATTTTCTACATCAGGACTTGTAACAAGACTTACAACTGATGTCACCAACATCCAGAACGCCTATATGGTTACCTTAAGAATGGCCATGAGAGCTCCGGCTTCCATGATCGTGGCTCTTGTTATGTCCTTTATCATCAGCCCACGTCTTGCCAGCATTTATCTCGGGGCAGTAATCTTTTTGGGCTGCATTATCATATTTGTTATGGGAAGAGCTACCAAGTATTTCAAGGCTGTGTTTGAGAAATATGATGAGCTCAACGAAAGCGTACAGGAAAACGTATCAGCCATCAGAGTTGTAAAGGCATACGTTAGAGAAGATTACGAGAATGACAAGTTTAAAAAGGCTGCTTTCAACATTTACAACATGTTTGTAAAGGCTGAGATGAACGTGGTGTTCATGGCGCCTATAATGACTGCAACTGTTTACGCCTGCATCCTTCTTATCAGCTGGTTTGGTGCCCACATGATCGTTGGAAGTGAGCTTTCAACCGGTAGTCTCATGAGTCTTCTTACCTACTGCATGAACATTCTCATGAGCCTTATGATGCTGGCTATCATCTTTGTAATGATGACCATGGCTCAGGCAAGCGGAAAGCGTATCGCAGAGGTCATTGACGAGAAAGCTGATCTCACAAATCCTGAAAATCCAGTAATGGAGGTTAAGGACGGCAGTATTTCTTTTGACCATGTAGACTTCGCTTACAACAAGGAGTCAGATGAGCCTGTGTTAAAAGACATATCTCTCGATATCAGTTCCGGCGAGACTATAGGTATCATCGGTGGAACAGGTTCAGCGAAATCCTCTCTGGTAAACCTTATAAGCAGACTATATGACGTTACAGGCGGCTCTGTGAAGGTGGGCGGCGTTGACGTAAGGCAGTACGACATGGAAGTCCTTAGAGATCAGGTTTCTGTTGTGCTCCAGAAGAACGTGCTGTTTTCCGGAACCATCATTGATAACCTCAGATGGGGCGATAAGAATGCCACTGAAGAGGACTGCATCAGAGCCTGCAAGATGGCCTGTGCTGATGAGTTTATTGAGAGAATGCCTGACAGGTACAATACCGTAATAGAGCAGGGCGGAACCAATGTCTCCGGAGGTCAGAGACAGAGACTTTGTATTGCAAGAGCTCTTTTGAAAAAACCTAAGATCCTGATCCTGGATGACTCCACAAGTGCCGTAGATACAGCTACCGACGCAAAGATCAGGAAGGCCTTTGCTGAGGAGATTCCGGGAACCACCAAGCTTATCATTGCCCAGAGGATCAGTTCCGTTCAGAACTGTGACAGGATCATCGTTATGGATGATGGTAAGGTAAACGGTTTTGGAACTCACGAAGAGCTCCTTAAGAATAATGAAATCTACAGGGAAGTTTACGAGTCTCAGACAGGTGTATCCGGCGATGCAGACTTTGACTCGGCAGGCTGAACTTCCTTGTTTTGGAGAGGTGAAAATATGTCAAATACCAAAGAAATAAAGAACGGACCGGGCCACGGAAGTAAACGTGGAATGCCCAAACCCAAAGTAGAAAACCCGGGACTTCTTTTCAAGAGAATAATGGGCTATGTTTTTAAGTTTTATCCTGTACATATGATCACAGTGGTACTGTGTATCCTTGCTACAGTTTTTTCCAGCGTCCAGGGAACTCTTTTCACAAAGACACTTATTGACTCATATATACAGCCTATGCTGGATTCGGGAAGCACTGACTATGGTCCGCTTCTTGGAGCTATGGGAAGGGTAGCGATCTTCTATGCTATCGGTGTTGTTGCAGCTTTTCTTCAGCAGAGGGTCATGGTTGAGATCAACCAGGGTACCTTGAAGAGGCTTCGTGAGGATCTGTTTACCCACATGGAGAGCCTTCCTATCAAGTACTTTGATACCCACGCCCACGGCGATATCATGTCAATCTATACCAACGATATCGATACTCTCAGGCAGATGATCAGCCAGAGTATCCCACAGGTGTTAAATAGTGCCATCACTATTGTGTCTGTGCTTATTTCGATGATCGTACTGAGCCTTCCGCTTACGGGTGTTACCCTTGTTATGGTGGCTGTAATGCTGTTTTGTTCGGCAAAGGCAACCAAGGCTTCAGGAAAGAATTTCGTAGCACAGCAGAAGAACCTTGGTGAGATCAATGGTTTCATCGAGGAGATGATGACCGGACAGAAGGTTGTTAAGGTATTCAACCACGAGGCTGACAATATTACGAAGTTCAATGAGCTGAACGAGGAGCTTTTCCAGAGCGCCTTCAAGGCAAATGCTTTCTCAGGAGCTCTTGGCCCTATAAATGCACAGCTGGGTAACACAAGCTATGTTCTTTGCGCTATCATCGGTGGTGCAATAGCTCTTTCAGATAGCGTATTTGTTGGATTTACCGTAGGTGCACTGGCCAGCTTCCTGACATTTAATAAGAGCTTTTCAATGCCTATCAACCAGGTCAGCATGCAGTTTAACTCAATCATCATGGCACTGGCCGGAGCTGAGAGAATATTTAAGCTCCTGGATGAGCAGCCTGAGACTGATGAGGGCTATGTAATGCTGGTCAACTCTGAAAAGAGAGACGGCGAGATAGTTGAAGCTGACCACCACACAGGACACTGGGCTTGGAAGCATTATCACAAGGCTACAGATACAACCACCTATCAGCCTATGGAGGGTGATGTTACCTTTAATGATGTGGACTTTGGTTATACGGATGATAAGATGGTCCTTCACAATATTGTTCTTCATGCTGAGCCCGGACAGAAGATTGCTTTTGTTGGTTCAACAGGAGCAGGAAAGACAACTATCACCAACCTGATCAACCGTTTCTATGATATCCAGGATGGTAAGATCAGATATGATAACATCAACATCAACAAGATCAAGAAGGCAGATCTTCGCCGTTCTCTTGGAATTGTTCTTCAGGATACACATCTTTTTACAGGAACTGTTAAGGACAATATCAGGTACGGAAAGCTTGACGCCACAGATGAAGAGGTAATTGCAGCTGCAAAGCTTGCAAATGCCCACAGCTTTATAAAGAGGCTGCCGGAAGGGTATGACACAATGCTCACAGGAGACGGAGCTAATCTTTCCCAGGGACAGAGGCAGCTCCTTGCCATAGCCAGAGCAGCTATCGCAGATCCTCCGGTGCTTATCCTTGATGAGGCTACATCCTCAATTGATACAAGAACTGAAAAGATCGTTCAGGACGGCATGGATAAGCTCATGAAGGGCAGAACTACCTTCGTTATCGCTCACAGACTTTCAACAGTCAGAAACTCAGACTGTATCATAGTTCTTGAACACGGAAGAATAATCGAGCAGGGAACTCATGACGAGCTCATTGCTAAGAAACAGAAATATTATCAGCTTTATACAGGAATGAAATCAGAAACTGCTTAAAGATTGGGGCAACAGCAGCGTAAGACTTCAGTACTGCAATGGGGAGAGCAGATGGCACATATTTCTGAATATGTCAGCTGGAGGGGAGATCTTAGCTTCGCTGACAGAGACTTTAGAATTGAAGATAATCTTGTTTTCTCTGAGCTGGTTTACTATGATTTTAAGCCGGTTTTCAGGGGCAGGAGTTCCATTGCGCTAAAAGAGGCAGTGACAGAGCTGGACAGATGTGGTCTTCTAAAGAGCACCAGAGCGGGTTCAACTGCGGAAGACCTGAATCTTGCCAGGATTTGCGCGTCTTCCAGGCGCTTTGGAGACATTGTGCTCACGGATTTCAATGATATTTATGACAGCTCAGACAGACAGTTTGCAGCTGTCACTTTTTTGATTGAAGGTGGAACAAGAGTCATAGCATTCAGGGGAACGGATTCCACTATCATAGGCTGGAAGGAAGATTTCATGATAAGCTATACCAACGTTCCTTCCCAGTATCTGGCCCTGGATTATGCTAAAAAGCATGTGGATGAATCAAATGATGACATATATATCCTGGGACACTCTAAAGGGGCGCATCTGGCTCTTTTTGCTGCAGCGCATTTAAGTAAAGAGCAGCAGGAAAAGATAAAGCGCATCTACATAAATGACGGTCCGGGATTTTGCAATGGTGTTCTTGATAAGTCCCTCATTGATGAGATAAAGGACAAGATAACAAAGATAACTCCCGAATACTCCATTATCGGAAGGCTGTTTGAGCCGGAAGTGGGAGAGAATATCATAGTTCGAAGCTCCAGCAAGGCTATTATGCAGCACAGTATCCAGAGCTGGCTGTTAAACGACGGAAATGGTCTTGTGGAGTGCGCAGATCATGCGCCGGAGAGTAACATCTTAAATGACGCCATAGAGAGGTTTGTAGAGGGAATGAATCTGGGGGCAAGAGAAAGATTTGTCGACTCTCTCTTTGATTCCATGTCTGATACAGGAGCTACCACCATAAAGGAATTTGCGGCCCTTGGTCCTTCTGCTTTTGAAGATCTGATAATGAAGATGGCAGGAAACGATGCCCTTAACATAAAGGGCAAGGCCAGAAAGGTTCGCAGAAAAGACGATGAAAATCTGAATATATTCCTAAGGGCCTGGGGCTACATAAGCAGGCAGAAAGTCATCAGGATCGGACTTTCACTTTTCCTTGCAGCATTGTGCTTTGCATTCCCTGATTTCGCCATGGAGTCTGTGGTCTATGCAGCCCTCCTTATCCTTTGCATCTACGAGCTGGTGCTTACTGTAAGGCACCTAAAGGAGTCAGAGTGGAACTTCCGAAAGGAACGCCCCAGGGTTATAATGTTCATCGCTCTTTTAGTTATTATGTCTATGATTCTGGTGAAGGATGGTGCGCTATTTGTTTTTTCCAGCACGATTTTAGGCGTTTTCTTCCTGTCTCTGGCATATCAGAACCTGATTAACTACAAGATATACAAAAGAAAGCTATTTGAACGCTTCAGATACGCCTTTGAGGGCATTGTAACCCTTTTCCTTGGAGGCTACATCCTTGTAGTCCCCGACATCGAAAACAGCTGGTACATGCTCTCCTGTGGCTCTCTGTTACTCATTGATGCCATCTTCGAAGTCCTCAAACTTATCCGCGACAGGAAACGTTGATAAAAACTAATATATCCCCAGCCCCAAGTGACTAGATTGTAATGCAAGATGACCGCGACTTCAAGGGCTGCCCGGGCGCTTGAGAAGCAGCGCCCAGCGTACTGCCCCTTGACGCCGTGGCCATCTTGCATAATTTTGTCACTAAGGGGCCTTGGGGAATAATTTGATCTCGGCTCACGGAGTGGCTTTTCCAAATATAAGGGGGATTTTTAAGAAAACTTATGAAAAAATCAGGCGATATCCCTGCTCATAGAGCGTTTTTCCAAATATATGGGGCATTTTGGAAAAAACTCATGAAAAAATCAGGCCAAATCCCTGCTCATAGAGCGTTTTTTTTCAAATATATGGGGCATTTTGAAAAAAACTCATGAAAAAACCAGGTTATATTCTGGTTCACAGATTCTGCCTGCCCCGCTTAGTGACCTGAATGCATGAGGACGAGGAAAGTCAAGGACGCCCCTGCTCCTCAAGGGGCGCTCGCGTAAGTCCTTGACGGAATGAGGCCTTATGCTACAATTCCTTGATCTCGGGGCAGGCAGGATATCATATTTGAATAGCTTAGTATATATGCAAATTTTTAAGCATGAAAAGAGGAGCTGCAGCGATAGAAGTGCAGCTCCTTTAATGTGCATGAAATGTGAAGCTATGGGTTAACCGATAGCTTTTTTAACTGCTTCAAGAACACGATCAGCCTGGAAAGGCTTTACGATGAAGTCCTTAGCGCCAGCCTGGATGGATTCAATTACCATTGCCTGCTGACCCATAGCAGAACACATGATGCAAACTGCAT
>CAMVRW010000141.1 GCA_947169985.1 uncultured Butyrivibrio sp.
TGAATCAAAGTACATCCGCAAAATGTGTCTTACTGCGTTTAAATATCAGTGCACCGATGCAGAAAGCACCAACTACGAATAACCAAAAGTAGGTTGAAGAGTAGAAGTGCTCGAAGAACCAGGTGTCGCCGTAGATGGTGTTTCTAAATCCTTCGACGATGTAGGTCATAGGGTTCAGTTTTACAATCCACTTGTACTGGTCGGGCACGATATCAATGTTCCAGAGGATAGGTGTAGCCCACTGGAAAAGCTGAAGTCCTATTGAAATGATCTGCAACAAGTCTCTGAAGAATACCACAATGGCACAGGTTGCATAACTTATGCTAAGCACCAGGATGAACTCGCAGAACACGTAGTAAAAGAATTGCAGCCAGTATGGATTCGGATAATATCCATAAATGCAGGCGATGATCATCAGAACGCCGATGAAGAACACGTGGATGAACATAGCTGCAATTATCTTGATAATAGGCAATATACTTATTTTGAAAAGAACTTTTTTAACCAAGTAATTGTATTCTAAAAGAGAGGTTGTTCCGTTAGTTAGAGCCTCGGAAAAAAAGAACCAGGGAACAAGACCGGCTGTAAGGAACAGGACGTAGGGTACCTCAACACCCTCCGAAACCGCCTGTGCTCTGGATTGGAACACCCTGTCGAAGACAATATAGTACATAACAACAGTGACCACTGGCTGTGCCAGTGCCCACACGATACCCATGTATGAACCTGCATATCTCTTTTTGAAATCATTGATGGCAAGGCGCTTGATGAGCTTCCTGGAGTTGAACAGCTCCACAGGAAGCACTAAAAGCCTGTCATACCAGAAAAAAACCAGGATACAGCTGACAGCTATCAAAATGCATCCACAGGTCTTTTTCAAAAATTCAGTATGTTGGTCCGCTAAGGGGTTATTATGAAATATCAAAAGAAGTGCAAGTGTGAGCGCTAAGCAATAGAAAATGCCCAGGCCCAAGCGCTTGGGAAGTTTCTTTGAAATGCTCATGAAAACTCCTTGATTCCTCCCCACTTTGTATCCCTGTCAGAAAGGTTAAGCTCTACGCCCTCTGGAATAGGCCATTCTACACCAATATCAGGGTCGTTCCAAAAAAGGCCACCCTCATCTTCAGGATGATAAAAGTCTGAACATTTATATGCAAACTCTGCATAATCTGAAATAACCAAAAATCCGTGAGCAAAGCCCTTTGGAATAAAGAACTGCTTCTTGTTCTCAGCAGAAAGAAGAACCCCATGCCACTTTCCGAAGGTCTTGGAACCCTTACGAAGGTCTACTGCCACGTCAAAAACTTCGCCCTTTATGCAGCGAACCAGCTTGTCCTGTGGATGTGTCTTCTGAAAATGAAGGCCACGAAGTACGCCCTTGCTGCTGGCAGACTGGTTATCCTGAACGAACTCCATATCAATGCCTGCTTCCACAAAATCGTTCTTGTTGTATGTCTCCATGAAATAGCCTCTTGCATCACCAAAAACCTTTGGAGTGATGACCTTAAGGCCCTCAATTTCACATGTTTCTACTGTAATCTGTCCCATTTCTAAAAACTACTCCTTTGAAAAATTTATGGCGTTCCAACCTGAGTTCCTGTCACGGTCTGTCCCGCCGGAATGTACTGTCCAAAGCCCCCTGCAGGCGCTTCAGGTACACTTGTGAGATATCCTGACATATCCGCAGTCGCCTCAGGGTTAGGATTAAAGAGTTCTCCAACAACGGCCATTCCTGTGCCGTCCCGCTCAGAGCTCTCCTCAGAAGCAGCATCCTCAGTGGAAGAATCGCTGCTGCCTGTTGTGGTCTTCTTTCTTACAACCACGGAAGGCACCTTTTCTGTCTCGTCAAAAAAGTCTTCATCCAAAAGAAATCCATCCAGGTTATCACCAATCTGATCTCCATAGATGACAACTTCGCTGCTCTCCTCGACGGAAGTTTCTACAGACGAAGTTTCTTTTACCTTATCAAAGCCCAAAAGACTGTTGATCTTATCTGTATTAGTTGCGTATATGATCACAAGCACCAGGATAAAGGCGCTTATGATGGTAAGTAATGCCATTCTGAAAACTTTTGCGTCCATTTCCACCTTCCCGTCCAGTTTCACAAGGTAGTTCTGCTCTCACGCTTCGCGTTCGCCAGAACGACCATGCTCACTAGACTCAACAATACTTCGTAAAGTGATCATGGTCAAAGCCCGTTAGCTACCTCAACCAGATACTTACCATAATCTGTCTTCATGAGAGGCTCAGCCAGCTTCAGCAGCTGCTCCTTATCTATGAAACCACGCTTGTAGGCGATCTCCTCGATGCAGGAAATGTAAAGTCCCTGCCTCTTCTGGAAGGCGCATACGAAATCAGATGCATCCAGAAGTGAGTCGTGATTGCCGGTATCAAGCCACGCGAAGCCTCTGCCCATCTCAACCCTGAGCTCTCCGCGGTTTAGATATTCATTATTGATGCTGGTGATCTCAATCTCGCCTCTTGGTGAAGGCTTAACATTAGCTGCAATCTCAACCACCTTGTTGTCGTAGAAATAAAGTCCGGGAACTGCATAGTTGCTCTTTGGATGCTCGGGCTTTTCCTCGATGCTGATGGCTTTGCCGTTCTCGTCAAACTCAACAACGCCGTACGCTCTTGGATCGCGAACATAGTAACCAAAGATTGTAGCACCGCTCTCCCTAGAAGCAACTTCCCTAAGAAGCTTAGAGAAGCTCTGTCCGTAAAAGATATTGTCGCCAAGTACCAGCGCAACCGAATCAGATCCGATAAAGTCTGCGCCGATAATGAAAGCATCTGCCAGTCCTCTTGGCTGCTCCTGAACAGCATACTTAAAGGTCATACCAAGCTGGCTTCCGTCTCCGAAAAGTTCCTCGAACATTGGAAGATCACGAGGTGTTGAAATGATCAGCACATCACGGATTCCTGCCAGCATCAGGGTTGACAGAGGGTAATAGATCATCGGCTTGTCATAAACAGGCATCATCTGCTTGGACATTGCCCTTGTCAACGGATAAAGACGTGTTCCTGAACCACCTGCTAAGATTATACCTTTCATGGATTCTCCTTTACTGATTATCTGTTGCTGTACATCTTGTCATAGTATTTCTCGTAATCACCGCTGGTTACGTGCTCCATCCACTCCTGGTTATCGAAATACCACTTGATGGTCTTTCTGATACCCTCAGCGAACATTGTCTCAGGCTCCCAGCCAATCTCAGCCTTGATCTTGTCAGGGGCGATGGCATAACGGCGATCGTGTCCCTTTCTATCTGTAACGTACTTGATCAGGTCGTATGTAAGATGAGCCTTCCTTGGATCTGAGTCATCAAGCTCCTCACGAAGCACATCGATGATTGTCTTAACGATCTCAATATTCTGTTTTTCGTTGTGTCCACCAACGTTGTAGGTCTCGAAAAGTCTGCCCTGTTCCTGAACCATGTCGATAGCCTTTGCGTGGTCCTCAACATAAAGCCAGTCACGGACGTTCTTACCGTCTCCGTACACCGGTAGCTCTTTTCCTGCAAGTGCATTGTGAATAATAAGAGGAATGAGCTTCTCAGGGAACTGATAAGGTCCGTAGTTGTTTGAACAGTTAGTTATATTTGCAGGGAACTTATATGTGTCCATGTAAGCCTTAACCAGCATGTCGGAACTTGCCTTACTTGCTGAGTATGGGCTGTGTGGATCATAAGGTGTGGTCTCATAGAAATATGCATTCGGATCGTCGTCCAGAGTTCCGTAAACCTCGTCTGTACTTACATGGAGGACCTTCTTGCGTCCCTTAAAAGAGCCATCAGGCAACTCCCAGGCTTTCTTGGCAGCGTTGAGCATTGTTGCTGTACCAAGAACGTTGGTCTGAACGAAAACTTCAGGGTTAACGATGGATCTGTCAACGTGGCTCTCAGCTGCAAAATGAACAACTCTGTCGATGTCGTTCTCCTCAAAGATCTTGTTGATAGCATCGCGGTCGCAGATATCTGCCTTCACAAATGTGTAGTTATCACGGCCCTCAACGCCCTTGAGGTTCTCAAGGTTGCCTGCATAAGTAAGCACATCCACATTGATGATACGGATGTCATTATCATATTTCTTAAACATGTAGTTAATGTAATTAGAGCCGATAAAACCTGCTCCACCGGTCACAAGATAAGTTCTCATATCCGTTCCTTTCATATAAAAAGACATATTTTAACCAATTAAGTTTATCTGTAAAGAATGTTCATGTCAACCTTGCCGGAAATGCCTGAAACAGAGCCCTTTGAGGTGTACTGCCACATGTCATAACGGGAGCCTGTGTAGCTTACAGCTGCCGCATACTGAGCCAGCCAGATCTTGTAATTGGAGATCTGTGAAGTATTGATGTGGCTTGTAAACCAGGTCTTGTTTGCGTAAACACCTGCCTGATATCCGGCGCTCTGGATGGTTCCACAGAAAGCCTTGATATTGGCTGTTCTCTGGCTTGCACTGATGGTATCGCCACGGCCGTTACTGCCCTCAACGTCAAGATAAACAGGGAAGCTGAGGCTGTAGCCCTTAATAAGGCTGATTACCATTGATGCTTCCTCAACCGCTTCAACCTCGTTGATAGCCTGGGTGAAGAAGTAAACACCAACCTTAAGTCCAGCGTTCTGAGCGCCCTTGATGTTAGCCTTGAACTTAGGATCCTCGATGAGGGCTCCTGCAGATGAGCCTCTGTAGCCGCATCTGATGATTACGAAGTTAACACCTGACTTCTTAACCTGGCCCCAGTCAATGTTGCCGTTCCACTTGCTGACGTCGATTCCCAAAGTTCCTGAAGAGGATGAGAGACTTCCGTCTGAGTTAAAAGAGTACTTGGCGCCTTTGATAACCTGTTCTCCGGTTACAGCATTTCCGTTCTTATCGTAATAGTAGGTCTTGCCGTCGATTGTCCACCAGCCATAACGTGTGCCTGAGTTAGAATTCTCTTTTCTCAGATACAAAGTAGCGTCGCTGTAGTAGTCAGCGTAAGTTGCTTCTCTGTAGCTGTCGCCGTCCTTTACGTAGAGGGTATTTCCACTCTTATCCTTAAGAACTGTGGACTTAGGAAGGACTTTAACTGATACGCTCAGGTCGCTATAGCCATCACACTTAGCTGTGATTGTTGTTTCACCCTCGGCTACTGCAGTGATCGTTCCGTCTGAAGCAATTGTTGCTACGCCTGTGTTTCCTGAGGTGTATGTAGGCTTCAGGTTTGAATCTGTAGGTGCAATCTGGTAAGTCTTGCCCTGAACCATTGTTACTTTGGAGACATTAAGCTTAAATTCTCCTGTTCCGCTCTTTGTAACCGTTACGCTTACTGTTGCGTCGTTATATTTATCAGCTGAAACAGTGATTGTTACTGTTCCTTCCTTGATTGCCTTAACTACACCGTCTGTGGTGCCAACTGTAGCAATTGACTCATCACTTGATTTGAATGTAACTGCTGAAGGACCTGTTGCCAGGATCTTTCCTGTCTGGCCGATAGGGATCATCAGTGTCTTTGCTGCAAGAGTGATTGTTCCGTTCTCAGGCTTTGTAACTGTGACTGTTGCTGTTGCATCGTTATAGCCATCAGCCTTAACCGTGATGGTTGCTGTACCTTCTGCTACTGCTGTGACTTTACCATCGCTGCCTACTGTTGCTACACCTGTGTTGCTTGAAGAGTAGTTAGCTGATGATGGGCCTGAAGCTGCCACTGAACCCGTCTCACCAATCTTAAGGCTAAGAGTTGTGGCTGCAAGGGTCATGTTCTGCTTCTCTACAGGAGTTTCTGTGCTGGCACCTGTATTGCTGCTATCTCCAGTCTTTCCGGAATCTCCGGTGCTTCCGGTATTTCCACTATCATCGCTAGCCCCAGTATTGCTGGTATCTTCAGTACTGCTGCTATCGCCAGCATTGCCGTTTTCTTCTGTACTGCTTTCTGCGGCGCTGCTGCTATCATTAGCATTTGCATTCTCATCAAGCTGACCATTAGTAGTGTCATTTGCTCTGGCTCTTGAGCGAGCTGTTCTTCTTATACTTCCAAGCTCAAGCTTTGAAGTGCTGCTTGGATCAGAAACATTGTTCTTCTTATCTACAGCTTCATAGCTATACTTTCCGTCTCCGGAAGAAACACCCTGGTTAGAATCTACCCAGTCTACAGTATCCTTCAGTTCAGACTCCACAACTGTCTGTACTGCTGTATCCTCTACTGCTGCATTGACCTGGGATTCTTTCTTGATCTCATTGCTGACATCAACTGCCTTCATCTCTACAGTGTCTTTTACTGTAAGAGACTTTGTTGATGTATCCAGATTGTAGTTGCTATATTCTGAAGGAAGTGCCAGAGGTGTGATCTTGTAAGTACCTGCTGTTATGTCCTTCTTATAAATGATTCCATCCTTGTCGTGGTCATCGTATGTAACCTTTGTTCCATCAGGAGTAACAACCTCGATGTTGAAAGGAACGTTTGCAACCAGCTTGTTGGTCTCAGAGTTGATGAACTTAACCTTCATATCGCTCTTGATTGAGG
>CAMVRW010000142.1 GCA_947169985.1 uncultured Butyrivibrio sp.
ATGCTGTGACCTTGAGGACCAAACAGACATGAGGAATAAAGGGTCACGAAGAATGAGTGATCCGAGTTCCGAATGGATGTAGGATTGCGAGAGTGTAACGTAGCAATCCGTATGTCACGGATAATATAAACGGGGGAGGATGAAAAGTCTTCCCTTTTTTAGAACCAGGAGAAAAATCAAAAATGATCAAGTTTGAGAACGTTGGAAAAGTATACCCAAATGGTTTCGAGGGATTGAAGAACATCAATCTCGAAATTGAGCAGGGAGAATTCGTTGCTATCATCGGTCTTTCCGGAGCTGGTAAGTCTACACTAATTCGTACTATCAACAGGATGCACGATGTAACCAGTGGAAAACTCACCGTGGATGATGTTGATGTTATGAGCCTTTCAGGAAAGAGTCTCAGAAGATTCAGAAGAATGATAGGAATGATATTCCAGTCTTTCAACCTGATCACAAGAACTACTGTAATAAAGAATGTTCTTACAGCCTTTGTACCTGATATGCCATGGTACAGATCTTTGTTTGGAATCTACACAAAGACTGAGAAACTTAATGCCCTTGAGTGCCTTGATAAAGTAGGTATTCTTGATAAGGCTTTTGTTCGTGCTGACCAGCTTTCCGGTGGACAGCAGCAGAGAGTTGCTCTTGCAAGAACCCTTGCACAGAACCCAAGTATCATCCTTGCTGATGAGCCTGTAGCAGCTCTTGACCCTGTAACAGCAAACCAGGTTATGGGAGACTTCAAGAGGATCAATAAGGATATGAAGATCTCTATCCTTATCAACATCCACCATATCGACCTGGCGCTTAAGTATGCTGACAGAGTTGTTGGTATCAGAGAAGGTGAGATCGTATTCGATGGACCTACTTCCGGAGTAACTCAGGAAGTCCTTGATAAGATCTACAACGGAAAGGTTGACCGCGACGGAAATTTACAGGAGGAGGAATAATATAGATGAATCTGACTCTATACGATAAGATATTCAAACCTAAAGAATATGTCCTCCGTAATGGTAAGAAGGCCTATAAAAAGGCATCCAGAGCTCCGATCTATACCATTCTTATTCTTGCTATGTGTGCTCTTTCAGTAAAGATCACAGGCTTTGATATGGAGATTCTTGTAACAAGGATAGGACAGTTCTTTGTTATTTTGGGTGAGATGTTCCCACCTAAGACAAGTTACATGCCAACAGTATGGAATCCGCTTTTTGACACCATCAAGATGTCACTGCTTGGATCCGTTACAGGAGCTTTATTATCTGTTCCATTTGCTATGCTGGCAAGTACCAATGTTTGCCCAAGCAAAATTGTTGTTTCAATAATGCGTGTAATGTTCAGTCTTATCAGAACACTGCCAACTATCGTTATCGCGCTGGTTGCAACGCTTGTTTTTGGACTTGGAACTTTAGCAGGTACAGTAGCTATAGCCGTTTTCTCTTTTGGTTATATCGGAAAGCTTACCTACGAGGAGATTGAGACTGTTGATATGGGAGCCTTTGAGGCTATGCAGGCCATGGGCGCAACCAGATCACAGGCATTTATCTCAGCTATTATTCCTCAGGTGCTTCCTTTCTATCTTTCAAACTGCCTCTTCAACTTTGAGGGTAATGTAAGATATGCTGCAGTACTTGGTTATGTAGGTGCCGGTGGAATTGGTCTGATTCTTAATGAAAAGATAAGCTGGAGAGAATATCCAAGCGTTGGAATGATTCTCATAGCTCTTTTTGTAACCGTGTTTGTCATTGAGACTGTCAGCAGAACACTGCGTAAGAAGCTCGTCTGACAGTTGGAGGAAATATAATGAATCAGAGAATTAAAGAGGCATATGAAAAAAGACCCAAAGACTGGGTTTACAATTTGATAACTGCCCTCGTAGTTGTTGGCCTTTTAGTATGGAGCGGAAGCGCCGTTGAGACCAGCGGATCCACACAGGATGGAGGACAGATTGCATTAAACGTACTTTCAGGTATTTTTCATCCTGATCTTGAGTTTTTATTTGACTTTACAACATCCGGAGTGCCATACCTTATGCTGGAGACGGTTTGTATCGCATTCCTTGGAACAATAGTAGGAGCTATCATTTCAATTCCGCTGGCATTTATCTCAGCGTCAAACCTTACTCCTAAGCCAATCGCTTTTGCAGGAAGAATTATTATCATGGCAGCTCGTACTATTCCTGCTTTCGTATATGGTCTTATGTTCATCCGTGTTACAGGACCCGGAGCCTTCGCTGGTCTCCTTACAATGGGTGTCTGCTCCATCGGTATGATCAGTAAGATGTATATCGAGGCTATTGAGGATCTTGACACACATGTCATTGAGTCCCTTGACGCAGCAGGCTGCAATACTTGGCAGAAGATCAGATATGGAATCCTTCCACAGCTGATGCCAAACTTTGCTTCAACTGCTATATACAGATTTGATATCAATCTTCGTGATGCTACGATCCTTGGTATGGTTGGAGCCGGTGGTTTCGGTGCTCCTCTTATCTTCGCCATGAATTCCTACAGATGGAATGAGGCAGGAGCACTTCTGGCTGGACTTATCATCCTGATCCTTATCATTGAGTACATCTCAACCAGGATCAGAGTTAAACTGACAAGAGGTTGATAATGAGAATAGTTTTCACTTCAGATACACATGGAAGTATATATCCGATAAACTACGCAAAAAATTGCCCCGAGAACACGGGGCTTTTTTGTGTTGCTGCACAGATAAAAAAGGATGAGGACACACTGGTCCTGGATGGAGGAGACAGCCTTCAGGGAACTCCGCTTATTTCCTACTATCTGCAGCATAGAGATGAGATGGATTTCCATCCAATAGCAGAGGGCTTCAATGAGATGAAGCTTGACTACTATACCCTGGGAAATCATGATTTTAACTTTGGCTATGACGTGATCCTTGACTATGTTTCATCCATGAAAGCAACGCTGATCGCTGCTAATGTTATCGACAAGAGAGGCGCTCTCGGGATCAAAAAGAGCGTTATCCATGAGATGAAAGATGGTACAAAGGTGGGAATTACTGCTGCAGTCACAGGCTATGTAAATGTCTGGGAGCAGAAGGAGAACCTTTCTGAGCTGGAGGTCACAGATCCGGTTTTAGCTCTTAAGGATGAGCTTGAAGCTATGAAGGATAAGTGCGACATAACAGTATGCATCTATCATGGCGGCTTTGAAGAAGATCTTTCTTCCGGTAAAAAGCTCTCTGAGACCAGAGAAAATGAAGCCTGCAGGATAGCTCGTGAGATGGATTTTGATCTGCTTCTTACGGGACATCAGCATATGGCAGTAGAGGGTGTGGAAATAGCCGGAACCTATGGAGTTCAGCCCCCGGACAAGGCTCGTTTGTACTGTGAGATCTTTGCTAGGGGCCAGAAGGGAAGCTGGAGCTTTGAGTCATCCCTTGTGCCTGTGGAAGCTCCTGGAGCAGAATACGAGAAGATAGAAGAGGCCCACAGTTTCATGAGGGACCTTAATGATAAGCTCAACGTATGGCTTGATGAGCCTATCGGCTGTCTGGAAAAAGAGATAGCGCCGGAGGATAAGCTTACAGCTGCTCTTTATGGAAGCAAGGTTGCTTCTATATTTAACCAGGTTGAGCTGGAATACACCGGGGCTGATTTTTCCTGCACTTCCCTTTCAAATGATCCTCTTGGACTTAAGAAGGATATTACAGTCAGGGATGTTCTGGGAATTTATCAGTTTGCCAACACTGTAGAAGTAAAAGGTGTGACTAAGGCTGTGCTAAAGCAGGCTCTGGAGAGATGTGCAGAGTATTTTGACTATGATGAGAAGACAGGTGATATCAGCATTTCAAAGGTCTTTTTACAGCCAAAGGTTGAGCACTACAATTATGACTTCTATGCTGGACTGGATTATGAGTTCGACCTTACAAGACCTGTAGGAGACAGGGTTGTAAAGATGAAGAAGTTAAACGGCGAAGAGCTTTCCGATGATAAGCAGTACACACTTGTTACCAGCAACTACCGTGCTACTGGAACAGGCGGATATGAATGCATCGGTCAGAGCCCCACAGTGAGAAGCTTTTCTGATGAGATGCCGGATCTTCTTATAGATTTCATAAGGAGAAATTCTCCTGTTGGCGAGATACATAACAGCCGATTCTCCTGTAAGCCGCAAAAACAGTGAGTCGGTTGACTTTTGACATATTAGAAGGCATACTAAATTAGTAAAAGAATGTGTTTTTGTAAGAAGGTTTTGCAATGTATAAGAGATTAGACAGAAATGATCAGTGCTGGTGTGGCAGTGGCAAGAAATATAAGAGCTGCCATGCAGCCTTTGATGACAAGATAATAAACTTTCAGCGTCAGGGAATGATAGTTCCCAACAGGGGACTGTTTAAGACTGAGAAGGACATTGAAGGAATCAAGAAGAGTGCTGTTATTAACATGGCAGTCCTTGATGAGATCGGCGAGAAGATCCATGCCGGTATGACCACTCAGGAAATTGACGATATTGTTTACAACACTACTACCAAGATGGGAGGAATTCCGGCAGATCTTGGCTATGAAGGTTTTCCTAAGAGCGTGTGCACTTCCATAAATGAGGAAGTCTGCCACGGTATTCCATCAGATGACATTATCCTTAAAGACGGTGACATTATAAACGTTGACTGTTCCACTATTCTGGACGGTTACTTTTCGGATTCTTCACGAATGTTCTGTATCGGTGAAGTATCCCCTGAGAAAAGGAGACTTGTGGATGTGACCAAGGAATGCCTTGAAGAAGGCTTAAAAGCAGTTATTCCCTGGACACCCATAGGAGATATGGGCAACGCAGTCCATCAGCACGCTCTCAAAAACGGATATACCGTTGTCAGAGAGATCGGCGGACATGGCTGTGGAAATAAATTCCATGAAGAGCCCTTTGTTAGCTTTGTAAGTGATCCCGGAACTGGAATGCTCATGGTTCCAGGAATGGTATTTACAATTGAGCCTATGGTAAACATGGGAACAAATGAGATCTTCATTGATGAAGAGAACGATTGGACAGTTTATACAGCAGACCTTAAGCCATCAGCCCAGTGGGAGGTTGAGCTTTTGGTTACAGAAACCGGCTATGAGCTTTTGTGCTGGTAATAGACAGGAAGAAGGTAGGAAAAATGCAGAATAAAGGAAAATACTATATTACAACTGCAATCGCATATACATCAGGAAAGCCTCATATTGGAAACAGCTATGAGATCGTCCTGGCAGATGCTATTGCAAGATATAAGAGAAGAGACGGATTTGATGTTCATTTCCAGACAGGATCTGACGAGCACGGCCAGAAGATCGAAACAAGAGCTATCGAGGCGGGCTGTAGCAGCCCTAAGGAGTTCGTTGATCAGGTATCTGACGTGATCAAGGGCCTTTGGAACCTCATGGATACATCTTATGACAGATTCATCCGCACAACAGACGATGATCACGTTCGGCAGGTTCAGAAGATCTTTAAGAAGTTCTATGACCAGGGAGATATTTATAAGGGTTCCTACAAGGGAATGTACTGTACAGAGTGTGAGGCTTTCTACACAGAGTCACAGCTTGTTGACGGAAAGTGCCCTGAGTGTGGCGGTCCTGTTCATCCTGCTGAGGAAGAGGCATATTTCTTTAAGATGAGCAAATATGCTGACAGACTTATTGAGCACATCAATACACACCCTGAGTTTATTCAGCCTGTATCCCGTAAGAACGAGATGATGAATAACTTCCTGCTTCCGGGACTTCAGGATCTTTGTGTATCCAGAACCTCTTTTAAATGGGGAATCCCTGTTGATTTTGATGACAAGCACGTTGTATATGTATGGCTTGATGCTCTTTCAAACTATATTACCGGTATCGGTTATGATGCTGACGGAAACAGCTCAGAAGATTATAAGAAGTGGTGGCCTGCAGACCTTCACCTTATAGGAAAAGACATTATCAGATTCCATACTATCTACTGGCCTATCTTTCTGATGGCCCTTGGTGAGCCACTTCCTAAACAGATCTTTGGACATCCATGGCTGTTACAGGGCGGTGAGAAGATGAGTAAGTCAAAGGGCAATGTTATCTATGCAGATGACCTTGTAAGTCTCTTTGGTGTTGACCCTGTAAGATACTTCGTTCTTCATGAGATGCCTTTTGATAATGATGGTGTTATCACCTGGGAGCTTATGGTTGAGAGATTTAATTCTGATCTTGCTAATACTCTCGGAAACCTTGTTAACAGAACAATTGCAATGAGCAATAAGTATCTTGGTGGAGTTGTAGCTGATAAGGGCGTATCAGAGGCTGTTGACGATGACCTTAAGGCTGTTGTTACATCCTGCTACGGCAAGGTTGAGACAAAGATGGATGAGCTTCGTGTAGCCGATGCTCTTACTGAGATATTCACTCTTTTCAAGAGATGCAATAAGTATATTGATGAGACTGAGCCATGGATCCTTGGTAAGGATGAGAGCA
>CAMVRW010000143.1 GCA_947169985.1 uncultured Butyrivibrio sp.
AATTGATGTCGTGACGGTTCTTGATGCTGTTGCAGGCAAGACGGGCATGATCACAGGCAAGACCAATTTCGGACCTTCTGTCATCCATGTAGTATATGCCAGCCTTTACTCTGACCTTTTTGTTTACGTCGTCAGCAAGAAGCATCTTTTTCTGGACGGCAACTACCTTATTCACTACCTCATCTTTGTTTCCTGCGGTACATACCACAAAGTGGTCATCAGAAAATCTTGAAATTATGCTTCCTACATTGAACTCGCCAAGAATTGCGTTGGCCAGATCGCACAACAGCTCATCACCAAGCTTAAAGCCGTTTCTCTCATTGAAAAGTTTAAAATTTGGAATATCAAAGTGAACAAAAGAAATATCCTCTCTCCAGCTCTCATGGGAGCCAAGAAGGATCGATGCCTTCTGGTAGAAAAAAGACATATTAAGAAGGCCTGTCAGTTCATCGGTCTCAGCAGTATTGGTGAGAATCTCAGCCTCTGCAAAGGAATTCCGATTTTTGTTGAAGTACTCATTCTTGTCTACATCAACGATATAGACATAGAAAAAGCTCTTTCCATCCTCCCGGTGCAGGAGATGCCCAAAGTCCTCCACATACCTCACATCACCGTTTTTTGTGATGATACGGTAGCGGATATAGTCATGTTTCTTTTCACCGAAAAGAGTCTGTGACTGGATCTGATTCTGTATCCTGTTATAGTCTTCAGGATGAACCATACCCTGGAAAGTACCGCCTGTATGTACTATGAACTCGCCCATGTTTTCGCAGCCATACATAGCAAGAACATTAGGGCCAGCATAAAGAACGTTCTCATGGCCAGCCGCCTCATAAATAAAAAAGCCGCCCGGCAGACCGATTGGAATAATCCCACTTATCCCCGCGTCAAAAAATCTCTTTTCCATACGCACACCTCCTGTACGTATTATTATAACGCGTAAAAACGGAATTCTCCACATGTGTGCATAAAAAAAGAGTGCTGATATACGGATTGCTCCGTATAAAGCACCCTTTGAATCCCTATATCAGCGAAGTTTCCAGATATCTCTGTTGTATTCCGCAATTGTTCTGTCGGAGGAGAAGTAGCCAGCCTTTGCAATGTTGGTGAGCATCATTCTCTTCCACTTATCTCTCTTTTCATAATCAGCAAAGATCTCGTCCTTCTTGGCAATGTAGCTCTCAAGGTCGATAAGAGTCATGAACCAGTCCTTGTTAAGGAGCTCATCCTGGAGTCTCTTAAGGTTCTCCTTATGGCCAACCTTCAGGCACTCTTTGCTGGTGATGAAGTCAACTGCTTCCTTGATCACCTTGCTCTTCTTGTAGTAATCCTTTGAAACGTAGTCAGCTTTCTTGTAGTGCTGGATTACCTCGTCTGCCTTTACACCGAAGATATAGATATTGTCATCACCTACAAGGTCGTGGATCTCAACGTTCGCACCGTCATCTGTTCCAAGAGTTACAGCACCGTTAAGCATGAACTTCATGTTACTTGTGCCGGATGCCTCTTTTGATGCAAGAGAGATCTGCTCTGATACATCACAGGCAGGAATGAGCTTCTCAGCATAGCTTACGTTGTAGTTCTCAACCATGATCACCTTCATGTACTGGTTAACATCAGGATCGTTGTTGATGATCTCCTGAAGAACCAAAAGAAGATGGATAATGTCTTTTGCTATAACATAAGCAGGAGCTGCCTTTGCACCAAAGATGAATGTAAGAGGTCTTGTAGGCTTCTTGCCACCCTTGATCTCCAGATATTTGTGAATGATGTAAAGGGCATTCATCTGCTGACGCTTGTACTCGTGAAGTCTCTTTACCTGAATATCAAAGATTGATTCAGGATCAACTTCAACACCTTCATGCTCCTTAAGGTAAGCCACAAGCTCTTTCTTCTTCTGCATCTTGATGGATTCAAGCTCATTCAGAACATTCTCATCCTCGATGTGATCAAGAAGCTTCTCCAACTTGTTGGCATCCTTCTTGAAGCCGTCGCCAATTGTGGCTGAAAGGAAATCCGCAAGAGGATGGTTGCAAGAAAGAAGCCATCTTCTGAAGGTGATTCCGTTTGTCTTATTGTTGAACTTCTCAGGATAGAGCTTGTAGAAATCGTTAAGCTCTGAATCCTTGAGGATATCTGTATGGATTGCAGCAACACCATTGATTGAGAAACCATAATGGATGTCGATGAAAGCCATGTGTACTCTCTTATCCTTGTCGATGATCTGGATCTTTGGCTTTCTTGGGTACTTCTCGCGAATTCTCTTATCAAGTTCCTTGATGTAAGGAACAAGCTGAGGAACTACCTTCTCAAGGTAAGAAAGTGGCCATGTCTCAAGGGCCTCAGCGAGGATAGTATGGTTTGTATATGCGCAGGTCTTGCTGACAACATCAATGGCGTCATCCATGCTGAACGCCTTATCCTCAACCAGGATCCTTACAAGCTCAGGGATGATCATGGTTGGGTGAGTATCGTTGATCTGGATAACAGCATGCTTATAGAGCTCGTGAAGATCGTACTGACGCTCCTTCTGCTCTCTAAGAATCAGCTGTGCAGCATTTGAAACAAGGAAGTACTCCTGGTAGATACGAAGGAGATTTCCAGCCTCATCTGAATCATCAGGGTACAGGAACAGTGTAAGGTTCTTGTCGATCTTGGTCTTGTCGAAATCTATGCCCTTCTTTACAAGGCTCTCATCAACTGTCTCGATATCAAACAGACGCAGCTTATTTACTCCTGTATCATAGCCCACAACGTTCATGTTGTAGAGACGGGATACAACCTTCTTTTTGCCAAAAGAAACTTCGAAGGTAGTGTCAGTTTTCTCAAGCCATGACTGTTCTTCAATCCAGTCATTCTTTTCAGCACACTGAAGGTGATCCTTAAATACCTGCTTGAAAAGACCGAAGTGGTAGTTAAGACCGATTCCCTCTCCTGCCATTCCAAGGGTTGCAATTGAATCAAGGAAACATGCTGCAAGTCTTCCAAGTCCACCATTTCCGAGTGAAGGCTCAGGCTCGCACTCCTCGATGGCAGCCAGGCTCTTTCCGTTCTTCTCCAGGATCTCTTTTACCCTGTCATAGACGCGAAGGTTAATGAGATTGTTGGAAAGAAGCTTACCGATAAGGAACTCCATTGAAATGTAGTAAACCTTCTTCTCCCCGTTGTATACTTCTGCAACATCCATAAGACGTGTTGTCATCTCAAGAAGTATGTAATAGGTCTCCTGATCTGTGCAGTCCTTAAGGGTCTTACCAAACTTATCCTGGGCAAGCTCCTCAAGCTGGCCTTCAAGATTGGTAACCAGAACGTCTCGCTGCATGTTAGTGTGTTTAGCCATTTTTGTTTCTCCTCTCGCACTTTTGTGGAACGCTTTTTTTCGTAGCTTTATATTTCTAGGAAAACGTTTTCTAAATCATGTGAGTTTAGTGTAGCACAGGAAAACGTTTTCCGCAAGTTCTTTTTTCAGCAGATGATATCCTCGTATTTAAGTCTTACCAACGTGTGAGGAATGGTGACCTTTCGGCCTTCCTCTCCCTGAAGCAGACGATTGAGTTCGTCCAGGGCAGCCTCAGAGATCTTCACAAAGTCCTGTTTGACTGTGTTCATCTGTTTGCCCACATAGCCCATAAGAATGATTCCGTCAAAGCCGCAGACCGGACGGAAAATATCCATATCTATCAGGGCCTTCATGGCACCGATAGCCATCATATCTGAGGCGCAGACTACGCAGTCGGTGTTCTTTGCATATTTCATAGCAAGCTGTCTTGCTTTAAGCTCTGAGAACTGCCCACAGCGTACCGTCAGCTTAAGTTTCTTTTCCTCGCAAAGCTTCTTGATGCCTGCAAGGCGCTCAGCGGTGATATATCCTATCTCTTCGCCGGAGATGTAAAGGACCTTCTTGCACTTATTCTCTGTGATGGTCTTCTTGGCCACGTCGTACTGGGCCTTTGCGTTATCCACGCTGACGGATGATGTGGTAGCGTTGACCATTGGTGCATCTATGACCACCATCTTGAAATGTCCGCTGTTTATCAGCTTGTGGACTACCTTGTCCTTAGTTGTCATGCCATAGACGATGATGCCCTTGATACCCTGGGATTCAAAGTAGCTGGTGACTTCATCTACGGTCATGTCCTCAATCATGGAGGTGAAGACTGTGATAACATCCATCTGCAGCTCTTTTGCCCTGTGTACTGCACCCGAGATATATTGCATGCTGATCTCGTCACTTGCCTGAGTGTTGAGATTCAGTTTGATAAGAAGTGCAACTCTTCCGGTCCTCTTGGAGGAAAGGCTCGCAGCTACTGCGTTTGGCACAAAGCCAAGCCTGTCAACCACGTCGTTGACCTTCTTTTTGGTTGCTTCGCTTACATTTGGATAATTGTTAAGGACCTTGGAAACTGTGGAGATTGCAACTCCTGCTTCCTTAGCCACATCCTTAATTGAAACCATATGTTACTCCGTTCGTGAGTTATGATTTGTAATAATGGTGTTTTCGGAAATCGTTTTCCGTACACAATCTATCTTAACCATTCCTTCCATTTTTGTCCAATTAAAATAAAATGAAATCCGGGGGATAAAAAAGGCCCCGGCATTATCTGCCGGAGCCCGTAATTTGTGTGATTTTCTATTATGCCATAAGCATTCTGAACATCTCGATAACCTGTTCCTTGGTTGCCTCTCTTGGGTTTCCTGGATAGCAAGCATCATTGAGAGCGTCAGTAGCAAGAGTATCAAGATCCTCTTCCTTGATCTTATCAAGAGTTGTAGGAATTCCAACATCTGCTGAAAGCTTCTTAACAGCCTCGATAGCAGCATCTCTGTACTCTTCCTGGGACATATCGTCAACACCCTTTACGCCCATTGCTCTTGCAACTTCACGAAGTCTCTCGCCTGTGTACTCACGGTTGAACTCCATGGAGATTGGAAGGAACATTGCACATGCAACACCGTGTGGCGTGTCATAGTGAGCAGAAAGTGTGTGAGCCATAGCATGGTCAATACCAAGACCAACGTTTGAGAAGCCCATTCCTGCAATGTACTGTCCAAGAGCCATTCCTTCACGTCCTGACTGCTTGTTCTCTACTGCATCGCGGAGGTTCTGAGAGATAAGTCTGATAGCCTCTAAGTGGAACATATCTGTCATCTCCCATGCAGCTCTTGTTGTATATCCTTCGATAGCATGTGTAAGGGCATCCATACCTGTTGCAGCAGTAAGGCCCTTAGGCATTGAAGCCATCATCTCAGGATCAACTACAGCTACGATAGGCATATCATGTGTGTCTACACATACGAATTTTCTTTCCTTCTCAACGTCAGTGATAACGTAGTTGATTGTAACCTCTGCAGCTGTTCCTGCTGTTGTAGGTACAGCAATGATAGGTACACAAGGATTCTTTGTAGGAGCAACTCCCTCAAGTGAACGAACATCAGCAAACTCAGGGTTTGTGATGATGATACCGATAGCCTTTGATGTGTCCATAGAAGAACCGCCACCAATTGCAACGATGCAGTCAGCTCCTGACTTCTTGAATGCTTCTACACCATTCTTAACGTTCTCGATTGTTGGATTGGGTTTGATATCTGAATAGATTTCGTAAGGGATTGAAGCCTTATCCAAAAGATCAGTAACCTTGCCGGTTACACCAAACTTTATAAGATCAGGATCTGAAGCAACAAATGCCTTCTTGAATCCTCTTGAATTGATCTCGGTAACTACCTCGCTGATAGCACCTGCACCATGATAAGATGTCTGATTAAGTGAAATTCTGTTAGCCATATTTCCTCCTTCATTCTTTTCCCAACTGTATTGTGTGTTAATTATTTAACAGCACTGAAATAATTATAGCATTCAGGAATTGAGGAAATAAGTTACAGTTATGTCAATTTGTAACCCTACAAGAGTCCAATCTCTTTATAGAGTTCCATTATAGGCTGGGGCATTGCATCTATCATAAGATCCGCCAGTTCCGCCTCTGACTCTTTCATGCCCTTCATCAGCCACTGTACAGTCATATAGACCGAGGACTGACAGTACATCTCCAAAAGCTTTCTGATTTTGTATTCCGGAAGCAGGCCAGTCTTTTCTCTAATAAGTGCACAATAAAACTCAAAGATCATGAAGAAATCATGCTCCTTTAAGTTGTTCTGCTCATCCCCTTTAAAACCAGCTGTGAAAAAGAGTCTCTCCTGCCTGATGTAAGTAAACTTCTTGATCAGCCCTTCCCTTATGGTCTCGCCCTTGCCCATTTCCTTGAAAGACTGCTCCAAAAGGCGGTCAAAGTACCAATTGATAAGGTCATATTTATCTATAAAGTTCCGATAAAAGCTCTGCCTGGAAACTC
>CAMVRW010000144.1 GCA_947169985.1 uncultured Butyrivibrio sp.
GAAGGAGAAGGAAACATCTGAAGAAAGGTCTCTATCCTCTCCGCGAGAGTAGCCAGGAAGGTAGCAGCAAACAGCATAGTATAAGCTCTCTGTCTATAGGCAGGAACCCACCTTCTGGACAGAGAGGTTATGGCAAGCGTCATCAATATACATAAAGCGCAGATATCAAAGTAAAAGTTATACTGCATACGCTGTCTCCGGTCGCCTCCAAAGCGCCCCAAATGAAAAATAGTGCTACAGGAGCGCATAAATCCCATAGCACTATTATACGTCAAATCAATAAATTATGAAATATTGACACGATATTGAACTATAAAATGTATATTAACAATTCTGCAGGCCTTTCCATCAACCATTTCCGGCCACTTCTGGAGATAGAGCTTATCTTCCTTGAAAAGAGGCTGAAGCTGCACCTTAAGTTCCAGTTCATCGGAAGTGCCAAACCTGTCAAAGTACCTCTTTAAGCCTATTTCCCACTCCTGACCAGTGTAAAAGCTGTCAGTAAGAACCTGGTCTCCCTTAAGAAGCTTTGCGCAGTCTCCCTCGTAGTCAATGTGAAGGAAGATTTCTTCTGCCCCCTTGAGGTTTCCGGGAACTGTGAGGGCGTACTCTGTTTCAGAAACTGATTTGAACTCACCCTTGCAGTCATTCTTAAGCGGATTTAGTCCCTGGTAAATTGCAAACGCATCTCCGGTTATAAAATCTGCTGCCTCTCCTGCATTTTTCTTGAGTTCAAAGCCTGAAGGAGCGCTCATTTCCGGGAAGCATCTGAAAACAGGTGTTATTTCTTTTGCCTGGTCAGAAACTTCAAAATAGAGCTGAACATGACCATCGGCATCAGTAACTGCATCTGCCTCGGATATGATCAGGTGATCCCTGCCTCCGATCCTGACCTTTACAGCATGTATCGCCTCATTCTTGGTGATGGTCAGGATGCTGTTTCCATCAAGGTCTCCCCTGACGTCAGCACTCACTTCCCTGTCAGTGTCAGTGTAGAACACGTAGGTGCTGTGGCCCTTTCCGTCAGCATTTTCCAGTATGCAAAGTGGAGTTGCATCTATTGTCAAAAGAGCTTTGGGCCCAACCTCCAGGTTGAAGGGATAGAAAAAGAAGTCTCCGTCCTCTATATCTCTTTTGGCAAAGGTTGCAAGTACTGTGTTGCCATCCTCTTCAAAGGCCTTGAGCTCAGCGCCTTCGTGACGGGCCATCTCATATCTTCTCTGATAGTTGTTTACAAAAAGATAACCTTTGGGGATCTTCTGTCCTTCTGAGTCTGTCACTGTCTTGTATCTGACTGCAGTTCTAAGGCTCTTTAAGTCATCAGGCTTTTCGGGATTTCCAGGCTGCTCAGTGTAGGCCATGTCCGTAAGGTCATCTCCGAAATCATGGATGAACTGAGAAAGAAGCCTTACCCTTCTGTAGGTATCCTCCATCTGACCAAACTCACGAAGTGGAGCGTTGAAATCATAAGAGTATTCCGGAAGGTCATTGGGATAGCCTGTTTCTCTGGTCTCCTGAAGTGTGGTCAGCTTTCCATATGGATTGGTTCCGCCGTGGTACATGTAGTAGCCAAGAAGATTTGCTCCGCTTCCCAGCTTGGTCATTGTCATTGCCTCTGTATCTGTGCCTGTGGCAATGGGTCTTCTGTGGTGAGTAACCTGAAGGCCACCTCCCAGCTCTGCAGTAAGATAGGGAAATTTATCCATATCAAATGTTATTCCAACTCCCAGGCCATGGTCTGAGCCGATGTTGTGGTCATTTCGCTCTCTTGTGAAGATGTAGTTGCCGCTTGGCTCGATCTCGGTAAGGCGCTGATCCCATGGAGCCTCGCAGTATCCCCCCATAACAGGGAGCATACCACCGGTAACTGCTCCACCCCAGCCTGTGGCTGTATAGATGGGAGCTTCAAAGCCTATCTCCTTAGCCATGGAAAGCAGAGTCTTCATGTGAGTCTCTCCTTCCTGACCGTTTTTGCCGCCGCAGTGGCCGTACTCGTTCTCGATCTGAATTCCAATGACAGGGCCGCCATCCTTCAGGAAAGAGCCTTTAGCCTGTTCATAGGTCTTTTCATAAAAGGTTCTTACCTGCTCGAGATATCTTGGTGCATCGGTTCTGGTCTCATAGCCGTTTTCCTTTGCATCCTCCAAAAGCCAGTCAGGGAAACCTCCGTTTCTTGCCTCACCGTGGGCCCAGGGGCCAATTCTAAGGATACAGTAAAGGCCGCTTCTTTTTACTGCTTCAAGGAAGCTCTTAAGGTCTCTGTCGCCGGTAAAATCAAACTCTCCCCGGATCTCCTCGTGATGGATCCAGATTACATACAGGGAAACGATGTCGATTCCGCCGGACTTCATTTTAGCCAGTTCCTCATCCCAGTACTGCTTCGGATATCTACTAAAGTGCATTTCTCCCATCATTGGAAACCAGCGATTTCCGTCAACCATCAGGCTGACAGGATCATAGGTGATGTGAGAAGCTGATGTGATTTTCATATTGTACTCCTCTTAAAAAGGGGACCAGTCACTATGACCGATCCCCATCAATAGTTACTTGGTACTTTCTTTTAATATAACTTCATAATTACTGAGCATTCTGCTTTTGGCCGTTCCGTTATCGATAAGGTCCAAAAGCGTCTTTGCTGCCACTGCTCCAAGATTCCTGTCATTGAAATTCAGGGAAGTCACTGAAGGAATGGCGCTTTCCAGGATGGAGCTGTTGTAGAAGGAGGCCAGTCTCAGCTCCTCCGGAATCCTGATATGTTCATCCCTGCACCTGGATATCACTTCTCCCGCCAGGTTATCATCCATGCAGATAACTCCATCAATGTTCTTTTTGAGCAGCTCTTTTAAGATATTGCCCACCTTTGAGATATTCTCAACGTCCAGATAAACAAGTCCTGAATCAACAGTAAGCCCGGCATTTTTGAAAGCTTCCATAAATCCATCGTATCTGGTCTTTGTTATGACATGACCGGTGGATCCTCCGATAAGAGCCAGACGCCTAAGCCCCTTGGCAATAAGGATACTGGTAAGCTCGGAACAAGCCGAGAAATTGTCGTTATCCACTGAAATGATCTCAGGATCATCAGTACTTCCAACAGTTACAAAAGGTATACCACTTTCCTTAAGAAACCTGGCCGGCGCATCATCCACCAGAGTCCTTGTGAGAATAATTCCATCAACCTTATGATTGTCGATGATCCTCTTTAGCCCCGAGATGTCATCTCCTGTGATAAGAGAAACCACAATATCGTAGCCATAGCTTGATGTTATCTCGCTCATGCCTATCATACAGCGCTGAAAGAAAGGGAGGTCCACAGCGTTGTAATCATCCGGCCAAACTACACCGATGTTATAGGTCTTTTGCTGTGCCAGGGCTCTGGCCATCATGTTCGGTTTGTAATTATGCTCCTCGATGAACTGTAGTACCCTGGATCTGGTCTCTCCTCCTACACGGCCCTTACCGGAGATAGCTCTGGAGACTGTAGTCTTGGAGATTCCCAGTTCCCTGGCAATGTCATCGATGGTGATCTTGCTTTCTGGCATATCATTTGTGTCCTTTAATTCCAGTATGATAAGGTAGTTCAGCCTTTTACTGCGCCTCCTGTTACGCCCTCAACATAGTACTTCTGGAGGAACATGAACAGTAATGTTACAGGGATGGCAACTAAAACGCCGCCTGCGCAGAATCTTGTGAAGTAACCCTGATAATCATTGGTCCATACCCATCTTGTCATACCTACTGCAACGTTGTAGCTGGTGTCGTGACCGAAAGCTACGTAAGAAGCAAATACGTAGTCACACCATGGTGCCATGAATGCAACCAGGGCTGTGTAGATGATGATAGGCTTAGACATAGGTATTACCATGGTAAAGAATATCCTGGCCCTTGTTGCGCCATCGATCATGGCAGCTTCATCCAGAGCCTTAGGGATTGTGTCAAAGTAACCCTTGCAGACATAGTATCCCATTCCGGAGCTGGCAACTGATACCAGGATCAATCCAGGGATGGCACCTGCCTGTGTCAGACCGAACTGCTTAAGCAGGAAGTACAGACAGATCATGGTAAGGAATCCCGGGAACATTCCAAGGATCAGCCAGAATCTCATAAGGAAAGTCCTTCCTGTAAATCTCATTCTTGAAAGCGCATAGCTGACACACAGCTGCATCAATGTCTGGAACAGTGACACGAAAAGAGCTATCACAATGGTGTTCTTGTACCAGAGAAGGTAGTTGGTCTGGCTTGTATCAAAAAGGAATTTATAGTTGTCCAAAGAAAATGCCTTTGGTACCAGGTAGTCCACCATTCCGCCGTACTCAGTGGCATAGGACCTGAAGCTCTGAAGCACAAGCCCCACAAATGGGAACAGCCAGATAATGCTTATAAGTATCAATAAGATGTAACCGAGGATATTTCCAACGGCTCTTTTTGTCTTGTATGATTTCATTATTGGAAGCCCTCCTCATCTTTAACTGATGGAAGCATGTTGTAAACAACCAGCGAGATAACCGCTGTAACAATGAATACCATAATACCGATTACTGCTGCCATCCTGTAGTTAGTGTCATTGACCGTCATCTTGTAGAGCCAGGTGATAAGAAGGTCTGTGTTTCCTGCCTTTTCAGCCAGGTTAACTGACTGTGGCTTACCCTGAGTAAGAAGGTAAATGACGTTGAAGTTGTTGAGGTTTCCTGTGAACTGTGTCAAAAGGAAAGGTCCTGTGACAAAGAGCATGTATGGAAGTGTGATGCTTCTGAACATCTGCCATGGGTTTGCTCCGTCAATCCTTGCGCTCTCGTAAAGATCCTCAGGAATATTCATCAGAAGTCCTGTTGCGATAAGCATCATGTAAGGAATACCGATCCAGATATTTACAACGATGATTGTGATCCTTGCAAGCATTGGATCTGTCCAGAATGGAATATAGCTGTCTATGATTCCCCACTTGATCAGATATCCGTTAATAAGTCCATCATTAGCGAACATCTTCATGACATAAAGAAGTGATACGAACTGAGGAACAGCAATGGTAAGAACCAGGATTGTTCTCCAGAGCTTCTTGAACTTTATGCCCTTTTTGTTGATGAGCATGGCTACTGCCATACCAAGGAAGTAGTTTGTAAAGGTTGCAAACAGAGCCCATACAAGAGTCCATGCCAGAACCTGCAAGAAAGTAGGGCCAATGCCCGCTCCTGTAAATGAAACCAGATTCTTGAAGTTCTCAAGTCCAACCCAGGTAAAAAGATTGGTTGGAGACTGGTGGTTTTTGTCGTAATTAGTGAAGGCAACAAGGATCATGAACACAATAGGAAGTACTGTGAACACGAAGATACCTGTTACCGGAATTGCTAAGAGTGTCTTGTGGAAATTCTTGTCAAAAAGTGAATGGAAAACTTCTCCGTTGGTAGGAAGTTTCTTGCCCTCTCTAAGGCGAAGCTCTTCCTTTCTGTTTTCCTTCACATTGATGTACCAGATTGCAATAAATGCAAGAATTGCAAAGATACATAAAACGCCAAACAAAAGGATCAGGAAGCTGTTGTCACCGTAAACGGTCTTTCTTCCTACCTTTTTGGTTGCTACTGTTCCAAGAGTTGAAAGCTTGGAAAGATACTGCCATCCAAATCCTGTCATAAAGTAGATGAAAAGCACCTCGCAAAGAAGAAGTGTTACTCCTATCAGGATCTGTCCCCTAAGTATCGGACCAAGTCCAAGAATAATGAAAGAAAGCTTTGTCTTAAAGTCTCCCTCAGTAAATGTTACCCCTATTTCCTTAAAGCCCTTTCCCAGGGCCTCAAAGAAGGTCGACACCGCATTTTTCTTTTTATTTGCTGCGCCCTGTGCCATACCTTTGGCCTCCTTTGTACGTCATAAAAAGGTTTACTAGTTAAATACAGGCCCGGAAACCTGAAGAATCCGGGCCTGAAGAATATGCTTATTATTTAATTACTTTGCGTATGACTCGCATGTAGCCTGGAAGTCTTCAAGAGCCTTCTTGAATACGTCATCGCTTGAATCCTTTGTGATCTCGCCAGAGATTACAGAATCACCAAGTGATGTTGCAAGTGACCAGTAGTCGCCAGGGTACTGTCCCTGAGGAATTGTGTACTGGAGCTGCTCTGCAAGAGCTGAAAGAGCTTCGTCAGACTTAACTGCATCAGACTGCTGTGCCTTTAAGTTTGAAGGACCCCAACCTACAGCATTGTATCTGTCGAGCTGAACTTCTTCGCTTGAAAGGAATGCTGCAAGAGCATCGCAAACTGCAAGCT
>CAMVRW010000145.1 GCA_947169985.1 uncultured Butyrivibrio sp.
CATCCATCTTCTCTGCCTGGTTGATTATCTTAAGGAGTGTGGTCTTTCCTGTTCCGTTGTCACCGATAATAGCCACATGCTCACCCTTTTTGATCTCGAAATCCAGTCCCTCAAAGAGCCTTTCACTGCCAAAGGACTTGGAAAGCCCTTCAACTGTAAGCACATCATTGGCACTCTCGCAGTTGGGCTTTAAGGTGATCTTCATGCTGTCATTTACATCCACAGGCTTATCCAAAACCTCTATCTTATCCAGCATCTTCTCACGGCTCTCAGCTCTTTTAATGGACTTCTCCCTGTTAAAGGATTTGAGCTTAGCTATGACCTCTTCCTGATGCTTGATCTCTGCCTGCTGTTTGATATATGCATTCCATTCAACAGCTCTTTTCTGTTCCTTCTTGACCGCATAGGCGCTGTAATTGCCCATAAAGGTAGATACCTTGCAGTTTTCAACCTCTACAACCTTGTCTGCGATCTTATCAAGGAAATATCTGTCATGGGACACGATGACCACTGCACCTTTGTAATTCAAAAGGTAGTTCTCAAGCCATCTGATAGCACCAAGGTCCAGATGGTTTGTAGGCTCATCCAGGATAATGAGATCAGGACTCAGCAAAAGAAGCTTACTAAGTGCCACCCTGGTCTTTTGTCCTCCTGAGAGGGTACTTATCTTTTTAGAAAGCTCATCCTCAGTAAAACCAAGACCCTTGGCAACTCCGGTAACTTCGCTCTGCCATGCGTAGCCCTGAAGCCTCTGGAACTCGTCATTCATCTGAGTATATCTGTTTAGAAGGCTCTCCAGTTCCTGCCCTTCCAGATGCTTCATGTCAGACTCAGCCCTTCGGATATTCTCCTCAAGGTCGATGACATATCTTTTAACCTCTTTGAGTTCCTCATAGATGGTGTTCTCTGAGTCGATATTCTGATTCTGAGCAAGATACCCCCAGGTTTTATCCTTAGCGAAGGTAACATCTCCATCATCAGGTGAAAGTTCACCAACTATGATTTTTAAAAGGGTGGTCTTGCCGGCTCCGTTAATGCCGACAATGGCCACCTTCTCATTATTTTCCACATGAAAAGAGGCATCCCTAAGGATGTCCTTTCCATCAAAACTCTTATTTATTCCATGTACATTAAGTAGCATATCTATTCAGTCCTTTATTAAACTGACAGCTCTTTTCCTGTAAGAAGTCTGTAGCACTCCAGGTACTTCTCGATTGTCTTGTCGATAACATCCTGTGGAAGGTTGTAATCGCACTCTGGATTTGCCTTTAAGTAATCTCTTACAAATTGCTTGTCAAAGGAAGGCTGTCCATGACCGGGTTCATAGCCTTCTACAGGCCAGAAACGTGATGAATCAGGAGTGAGCATCTCATCTCCGATAACAACCTCGCCCTTCTCATTTATACCAAACTCAAACTTGGTATCAGCGATGATGATACCTCTTGTCAGGGCATAATCAGCGCACTTCTTGTAAAGAGCTATTGTATAGTCCCTGATCTTCTCAGCGTACTCACGGCCCTTACCAGGGAACTCTTTTTCAAGAACTTCTACGCTTCTGTCGAAATCAATGTTTTCGTCGTGATCGCCGATCTCAGCCTTGGTGCTTGGTGTGTAGATGGGTTCAGGGAGCTTGTCACATTCCTTAAGCCCCTCAGGAAGCTTGATACCGCAAACTGTGCCATTCTCCTTGTAGCTTGCCCAGCCACTTCCTGTAATATATCCCCTTACAATGCACTCAACAGGGATCATGGTGAGCTTCTTGCAGAGCATACTGTTTCCTGTAAACTCCGGTGTTCTGAAAAACTCAGGCATATCAGCTGTATCAACGCTGACCATGTGGTTATCCACGATATCCTTTGTAAGATCAAACCAGAATTTGGACATCTGTGTAAGAACTGCCCCCTTCTTGGTAACCTTGTTCTTAAGGATTACGTCAAAGGCTGAAATTCTGTCGGTAGCAACCATGATAAGGTTCTCACCGATATCGTAGATCTCACGAACTTTTCCTGACTTTACTGGACTGTACTGCTGCATTTTAGCTCCTCCTTTTAAATCATCACATATTAGAAACGAACTGTAATCAGTCGTCTTCTTCCTCTTCAATGGCTGTATTGTAAACTGTACGTTTTCTAGCCATCTCGTCATTTTCAAGGTACTCATCATAAGTGGATCTCTTATCCACTAATGTTCCATCAGGAAGGATCTCCATGATCCTGTTAGCTGTTGTCTGTACAACCTGGTGGTCACGGCAGGCAAAAAGCTCAACTCCAGGGAACTTGATCATTCCGTCGTTAAGAGCGGAAATTGATTCCATATCAAGGTGGTTTGTGGGCTCGTCAAAGATAAGGCAGTTGGCACCGGAGATCATCATCTTTGAGAGAAGACATCTTACCTTCTCACCACCGGATAAAACCTTAACCTTCTTGATTCCGTCTTCACCTGCAAAAAGCATACGTCCAAGGAAGCCCCTTACATAGGTAGAATCCTTGATCTCCGAATAACCTGTAAGCCATTCTGTAATATTGTAGTCGTTGTCAAATTCCTTTGTATTGTCCTTAGGGAAATATGCCTGGGAAGTAGTTACGCCCCACTTATAGGTTCCCTCATCAGGCTCCATCTCGCCCATAAGGATCTGGAAAAGAGTTGTCTTAGCCAGCTCATTCCCTCCAACAAAGGCAATCTTGTCATCGTGCTGAACAACAAAGGAAATATTATCAAGAACCTTCTCTCCATTGATTGTCTTGGAGATTCCATCAACTGTAAGGACCTCGTTACCAATCTCTCTTTCAGGTCTGAAGTCGATGTAAGGATACTTTCTGCTTGAAGGCTTGATGGTATCAAGCTCGATCTTTTCAAGAGCACGCTTTCTGGAAGTAGCCTGCTTGGACTTACTTGCGTTAGCTGAGAACCTTGCAATGAACTCCTTCAACTCTTTTATCTGCTCTTCCTTCTTCTTGTTGGCTTCCTTCATCTGACGGATCATCAGCTGGGAAGACTCATACCAGAAGTCATAGTTACCGGCATAGAGCTGGATCTTGCCATAGTCGATATCAGCGATATATGTGCAGACCTTATTAAGGAAATATCTGTCATGGGACACAACGATCACGATGTTATCATAATTGATAAGGAACTCCTCAAGCCATGCGATAGCATCAAGATCAAGATGGTTGGTAGGCTCATCAAGAAGCAGGATATCGGGATTTCCGAAAAGAGCTCTTGCAAGAAGAACCTTAACTTTCTGATTACCATCAAGTTCCTTCATGAGCTTATGGTGATACTCAGTCTCAATTCCAAGGCCGTTAAGAAGGCTCTCTGCGTCAGACTCAGCTTCCCATCCGTTCATCTCAGCAAACTCAGCCTCAAGTTCACTGGCTCTGATTCCATCCTCGTCTGTAAAATCCTCTTTGGCATAGATGGCATCCTTCTCCTTCATAACCTCAAGAAGACGGGCATTACCACCCATAACAGTATCAAGGACCTCGTTTTCGTCATATTTAAAGTGATCCTGCTCCAGGAATGAGAGACGCTCGCCGGGAGTGATCGCTATATCACCGTTTGTGGTCTCGATCTGTCCTGAAAGGATCTTAAGGAAGGTTGACTTGCCGGCACCGTTTGCACCGATGATTCCGTAGCAGTTGCCTTCCGTGAATTTGATGTTTACATCCTCAAAAAGAGCTTTCTTACCAACTCTAAGTGTTACATTATTTGCACTGATCATTTAAAAACCTCTATTACTCTACTAAATCTACTTCTAACAACAGTCTGTATTATATGAGAATTAGTTATAAAAAGCAACCTTCATTAATAATGTCAAAAAATGCCGGTGACCTGTGGCCACCGGCTAAAGGATTTATTCACGTATTGTATTTCTTCAAAAATTCATCTAAAGGCAACGGCTTTGAATAGTAATAACCCTGGAAGTAATCACAGCCTGTTTCCCTCATGGCCTTTGCCATTCTCTCATCTTCGATGCCTTCGGCTGTCACAGTGAAATTCATGTGTTTAAAGGCCTGTACCATGCTTGGAAGAATTTCATCAGGCTCATTGAAGTAATCCCATACAAGACTCATATCAAGCTTCACGTTAATAAACGGACATTTCTTTAATCTTGTTATGTTGGAATAACCTGTTCCGTAGTCATCAAGGACAAACTTAAAGCCCTTCTTTTGCATGGAATGGATCTGTTTTCTAAGGAAACCGTCATCTATCATGGACTCTTCAGTGATCTCAAGCCTGATCTTCTCCGGGCTGATACCATACTTTTGTAAGATTGAGTCATATCTCTCAGCCAGATCCGCCTTCATAAACTGCATGGGCGACAGATTGACATTTATCCAGTGAACACCGATTTTTTCAAGGTCATTCTCTTTAATGAATCTGCAGGCCTTTTCAAAAACTTGCTCTCCCAGCTTATTGATACGTCCATTTTTCTCAGCGATATGAATAAAGGCCACAGGAGGAATCAGCTTTCCATCGTCATCCCTGATCCTGGAAAGAGCCTCTGCTCCTACAATCTGTCCGTTATCAGCTCTTACTATCGGCTGTAGGAATACTTCAACCTTGTCTTCATCCACAACCTTTACAAGTAGTCTCTTTAAGATGTTTTCCTTTTTATTATTCTCCATTTCATTATCAGAGATAATGACAGGCTCTCTGCTATCCAGCTTATCAGCCTTATCCATGGCTATTATCATGGAATTTAAGAGCGCATCCGCCGACTCCACCTTGTCAGTGATCTCAACGGATACAAAGCTCACATCCAGATAGAGCTCCAGGTCATCCGCTGTCCAGGGTTCATTAAACCTCTTACTCAACGTGCTGATAACATCATGGAATGACATAGTACCGTCTCCAAGGATAATGAACCTTCCTTTGCGGTAATAAAAGATCTTACATCCTTCAAAGTTCTGCAGTAGATAATCGGAGATAAGAGATATACCTTTGTCTATCTGACGTCCGCCGTAGATATCCCTCATCTCATGATAGTTGTGAACCACCATTCCCACTGCTTTGTCATGGAGTTTACCATTATTCTCATCGATGTAATCACGGAAGGCTGTGCTGTTAAATACCGAGCCTCGAAGCTCCAGATAAAACTCGGGATTCTGGAACGCAAGGTACATAATGATAACAGCCATGATACAGAAGGTATCCATCAAAAGAAGCGTCGGATACATTCTTCTGACAATTAAACCCAAAAGAAGAACAGCATTTGCCAAAAAGATACTGTACCTGTGTCGTCTTCTGTCCAGGTTTTTCCGATATGCAAAAATGATAAAAAAGGAAAAAGCAAGATAAAGGAAGAAGATGTAATAAACAAGATCGTAAAGCGCTCCTGAATGATAGCCATCCTCCTGAATGCTGTAGATAAGCCCTGTCCATGGGCAGGACATTGCGATCACAGCAGCAACGACACAGGGTAGACGAAGTAAACTGGTCGTCATAGGTCTTTTACCCGGGTCCAGCCTGAATACAGTGGCAGTGAATGCAAAAAAGACGTATGCTCTTGCAAAGAAGAACACAAAATATAAGCCGTTCAGGATATAAAGAACCGAATTCGATGTTTCAGCGTAATGCTCATCAGCCCAGCTGGAAACCACATCAAGAAAAATGACCACACCTTCTACAACAAGGATGTCCAGGAAAGTCCTGTTCACCCTTAGAGAAAGTCGTGGCAAAGAAAAATAGAACACGAGAATTATGGATATTATAAACATGCTCGGTACAGCAAAGCTATAATCCCACATATTACTCCTCTCAACTTAGTGCTTATCAGTTAAGTGATTTTTTGATCGCATCAAGAAGGTCGTTATATTCCTCAAAAGCCGGAAGATCAGGATAATCTTTCTTTATCTGCTCTGTAGAGCGGAAAAGAAATCCTTCCTTTGAGGCAAGTATCATTGCAAGGTCGTTATATGAATCTCCGCTTGCTATGGTCTCATATCCGATTGACTGGAGGGCCTTTACGGTTGTGAGCTTGGACTGCTCGCATCTCATCTTAAAGCCTGTTATCTCGCCGTTTTCTGCCACCTCTAAGGTGTTGCAGAAAATAGTGGGCCATCCCAGTTTCTCCATAAGAGGAGTAGCAAACTGTGTAAAGGTATCGCTTATGATTATTACCTGAGTGAGCTTTCTAAGTTCATCCAAAAACTCTTTTGCTCC
>CAMVRW010000146.1 GCA_947169985.1 uncultured Butyrivibrio sp.
TGGTGAACCATGAGCCTCTCAATGATTCCGATAACGAAATCAGGCTCTTTTGTGTGCAGTTTTAAATCGTCACGCTCAAGGTCCTTGAGAAATCTTGCACAGGCAAGAATGATCTCTTTTCCTACGATCTTTTTTCCGGCGCATACGTCCTTCGCGTAATCGATGGCCCTGTTCTTGTAGGACTTAGCCAAGAGCTTTCAATGCCTCGCTTAGTGCTGATGCTTTCGGCTTAGCCATTGCTTTCTCATTTATCTTCTTGAGACCTGCCGGAGTTAGTCCCAAGTCACGCCAATACTGAAGCGCATCGCGGTTCAAATCATTTATCATTCGGAGTGCCGGATTCTGCTCGAGGTTAGTTGCTCCGCTTTTGTTGGTGTGCTCGACTATGGCCTCCTCACCAGACTGCTCATATTGCTCCTGGATCTTGTCGCGCCTGCTGAGTATGTCAGCAAGAGTGTCAATGACGTGATTGAAATATGGGCGATAGGTCCCAGCCTCATTGCACGCCTTTTTGATTTTTGCTTTCCATGCTCTTTTTGTCATCGCTCCAACCTCTTAAAACCATCGTATAATTTTCCGGTCAGTTTACCCTGACTTTCAGAATGGTTTCAGATGGGTCTCGTGATAGTCTCATCAGAGTCTTGATCTGACCTCGTACCCCTCCGGGACCCCTTTGATTAAAATTAACCCCGCAGTTGGAAATACCTAACCCGCACCACCCAAATTCGTGCAGAAGTCACACAAAAAGAGGGCGGGGGTTTCTATTGTCTGACAATTCATTTCTTTTTCCATTTGACTTCGCTCGAAGGAATCTGCGAACCGTCAGGCATGACCCAGTAACGTTTGCGAGGATTGAGCTCGCAAATAAAGAAGTACAGGTCCATGATCTCCTCATCGTCCACGAGGCATCTATAGTATCCTTTTTGATTTGGTTCTCCGCTATTAAATGACTGCAGGTCTTCCATTGTAGCCTCTCCTCCTGATCGGATGCTTGTACTTCTCAGGCACCGCGATGTTATTCTTGCGGGCAATCCTTTCAAGGAGCTGCCTGCCTTCCTCTGTCAGCTCGTTGGTCTGCCTGTCATGTAGCTTGTTGTGAACCTTCACCGAGATAGAGATGAGATTCCAGTCAGCATAAGCGTACTCCGGAAACTCTTCCAGAGGGAAAACGTGATGCACGAGCTCGGCAGGGATTAGCCTGCCGAATCGTTTTGATATCTGGCATTGGTAGGAGTCTCTGCGCAGTATATGCTCTTTTTTCGCTCGCCACTTTGGGCTGTCATAAAATCTGTCATTCATAGCTCGCTCCATTGTAAAAGCCGTCAGACTAATCATCCAAAGTCTAACGGCTCTTACGAAGGCTGGAGGAAATGGTATGGTTTCCTCGATATATCAAAGTGACATAGTCACGTTGATAACTTTCTCCAGGGAATATGATTGGTTTCTCTATACTCGACAACCATTTCAATCGCCTTTACGATTTTAGTGGCATTCTGTTCGATGTATTCCGTTTTTATTCTTACAATGTCCCAGCCATATCCAAGGTTTTTTTTAATCTCGGCATCTCGTTTTGAATCGTAATCCTTTTTATATCGATGCCTATCTCCATCAATCTCAAGCACAACTCCCATCTCAGGAAGTAAAAAGTCGACCTGATACTTGCCGATTTTATACTGCATTTTTGATGATACTCTGTTATGCACGAGCATAATTGCTGCAATCACTTCATAAGACGAATCATATTTATCGGGATTGTTCTTTATATGTTCTTCAACTACATCAATAGCGTCTTTGTATTTATACATATTGATGCGCTGCTTCTCTAAAAGATTTAAGGCTCTATTAAACATCATAATCTTCTTGAGCCTTATATAATTTGCAACATCTTCCTTATCTGCTGCCTTCACCTTTTCAATACAGTCGTCACAATAACATCGATAATGCTTTGTAATGTCTTGAACCTGGTACTCTATTATCTGATGCAATTGTTCATCATAATACCAGTGAGGCATTGACTTAGTTGCAGCTTTACCACATTTCCAGCATATAATTTTTGACATACTCCTATGCTCCTTTTAAAAGCGACTCCTCGCTGGCCCTTTGGGCCAATATCATCGTATCACAATTTCAAGTGTCTTTTGGTGTCTTATTTATTTCACTTAGGTGCATGATAGCATTACCATGAATTTTTAATATCCAGCGCTTATTGTATGCCATCTTACTTGCTACCTCTTCCCACGTCATGAGGTGCTTGTTATTCATCGACATATAATACCAGCGCATCACTTCGCGCTCATCAGAACTGACAAGCTGCTTGAGCATTGCCTCAGCCTGAGCTCTCCGATATTTCAGATTAACGACTGCCTTCTTCCATTCCATATCCATCTCAGCTATCTCGGCAACTTTCTCTGATAGGATATCCTCCGGAGAAGTCTGCACTTTGTCCTTATCGTACTGTATAGCCTTAGGTAGTAGCATGAGCTCTTCACTTCGTATCATTTCAACTAAATGAGTTATCTCCATCTGTTCCTTGCGGATCTGCTTAAAATATTCTTTTACCTCTTTGGGTGTCTTTGGTATCATGTTCCCCCTCCCACAATCTTGATGAAGCCTGCTGCCTTGACTGTCTCAGCCCGGTGCGCTGGCATCAGTAACTTTGTGCCGACTATAAGCCTCTCATTGAGTGCTATGTCTGTGTAATCCCTTATCACTTCCACCATCACCATCTTGCCGGGATTATAAATTTTCTTAGCAGGCTCGCTCCCCAGGATCTGCGTCCACGATTCGACAAATTCCTTGTTGTCGTATCTGTGAGGAAATCCTTTGAGCCTGTGGTTCACTATGGCATCTATATCGATGTCCTTCATGCTGAACGGTACAATGTGAGCGTTGACCTTATCCCTAACGCCCAGCTCTTCAAGCACCGGCAGCGGTGTCGTGATAACAGGCACGCCGCTTGATATTGCTTCGATAATGCTATAGCAAAAGCTCTCGGAGTCTGAGAGCTGCACAAGATAGTCGGCGCTTTTTATGAATGCACCTGCGTGCCTTGACTGTCCCATGAATATCATTTCCTTTGGTGCTCCATCTATGGGACAATCTGAGAAGACTAACCACACATAATTAACGTGCTTATCATTTAATGCCTTGGCCAGAGCGAGCATCCTCGCTTTGCCCTTCTCAACTGTGCAAAGCCTTGATGCTGTTACCAGGATAAGAGCCTCCTGCTCTTTTATCGGGATGACAGAGTTCGGAATAACCTGCGATGTCGTATGGTTGTCGGCAAAGCTCTTTCTCGCTGTCTCTGATGGGTATATAACTTTGTCGTTATCATCAGGTACCCTCCACTCGTTTTTAATCCTGCAAGTGTGACACATCTGAATCTTCTGCTCTCTTTTAATGTTCCTCGGCTCCTCATCCAGTATGCTGTTCATGACGAGAGTCTGGCATGAATATCTCTTTCCCGGGTCCCATTTTGAGACCTTCACAAATTCTGAAAGTCGCGATATCTGTACAAAAGCAGCCTCTTCATATAGCACCATGATGTCGTATTTCTCATGAAGGGCTCGGCAGAAATTATATATAAAGGTCTCAAGCCCTCCGAACTCATGAAGCCTAGATGCGTATATGATGACCTGATAGCTGACAGGCATATCTATCTGAATGTAGTACGGTGTAAATTTCCCCCGGAGCTCATGCCCTCTGATGGGCTTAGGCGGAATCATAAAGCGGCAATATCTTGATAGTTTTTCCTTTATGGCTTCATCGCATGAATCAGCGAGTATGTAAATCTGATTTTCCTCGTCTTCCCGCCTCACTTCCTCATAGAGGTCTGTCATGTTGTTTGTTACATGTGGGATATAATACACGATCTTGCGCGTAGGCATCTCGCCAGCTGCGAAACGTTTTGATTTTGAATCCGGCACGGCTGTCCTATAAAAACACATAAAATCAGGCTCGACTGCACGCTTGCCGCGCTCATATCCTATCTTGCGGCTAAACTCCTCATCCTCTCCGCTCAGCTTTTTGGGATTAAAGCGGAAATCAGCGATAAATGTGCGCTTGAATACTCTATGACAGACTGAGGGATTAGTGAGATGGTCCTCGATGCTGTCCAGCTTCTGGACGAACTGTGGACCGTCTGGCATTGATCTCCACGACATCTCCATATAATCAAAGTGCTCACTATCAATCCGGCGCAGGATCTTCTCCACGAAGTAAGGTGCGACTGTATCATCGGAATCTATGAAAGCGATATATTCGCCTGTTGTATTGTCTATCCCGGTATTTCTTGCGACAGATGTGCCGCCGTTTTTCTGATAAATGACTCTCACCCACTTATGCTCTGTTTTATAAGGGACTTTTGAGCCATCATCCACAAGGACGCACTCTGTCTCGTCAGTCATCTGAGGCTCAAGGATATCAAGAAGCTCGTCCGTGTATTCTCTTTTTGTATTGTAATATGGGATTATGATAGATAATTTCATTGAAGCCCCTCCAACATGGTCTCGTAGTGATTAAAAAACCACTCATCGAAACTCTTATAATTTTTCACCCTCTCATGATTGTCTCTGATCGCCTGCTGCCGCTTAAAATATTCATGCATCCAGTTGTCACGCCTTCCTGAATAGTCAAGGAATGAATCGCCTATACTGAGCAGGTCGTCCACCTGCTGCCTCACTTCGTCTATGCTGTGACAGATAATGATGCCATCTGTGTTGAATAGTTCCCCTATATTCGTGGCTCCGTAGTAAATCGGGACAGTAGAGTGTGCGAAGCAGTTGCATATCTTTTCCGTAATCCAGTATTCGTCTATATGGTTTTCTATAACCACGGAAAACAGATATTTTCCATATATTTCATTTGTGTCTGCTCTTGGTCCTCCATCAAAGTCTCCAAAACAGTCGATTTTATCCTTTAGCTCCATGGCTAAATGCTTCCTCTGTATTCTGACGGGAGCCTCTTCCTTCCAGGATGCAACCATTGAAATGGGTTTGTTGTAATCTTTCACACCATCTCCCCAGCTCCAAACTCCTCCCCAGATGATGAGTCTGGCGTTTGGGATCTTGTCCATGAGGATGGAGTCGTGCGTGAAAACGTATTTAAAGCGGTTATAATTCTTTTCGATGTACTCATAGACTTTCGGCTGCAATGGTCTCGGCTCGATCAGGAGCGCGATTGCATTTTTTTCTATGTTTGGCATTTTGACAAAGCCGTCATTATAACAAGGGATATATGGTTCTCCCGGCTTCGCCCAGTGTGAGAGGAAATGATTATAAGACGAAAACATTTTAATCCTTACCATCTTCTACACTCCTTTGTATTGGTTTATTAAAACAACCATCCTTGAGATACTGAACACACTCTATCTTGCACTTGAACCACGGATATTTACCGCATTCTTCCCTTGCTTTTTCATAGAGTTTTACTGCATCTTCATAATGCTCTTTATAAGCACATACACTGTTATGTATGCAAAATTTACATTGTTTATTCATTCCCATTGCCTACCTCAACTCTTTTCATTATCTTATTGTAAATTTCGGTATGTTTATCCGCCAATCTGTAGCATATCTGAGTGAAAAACTTATAAAGATGATATATTATCTGGGATTCTATAAATAAAAGTTCTCTTTTCATTTTTCCTTATCCTCACTTTCTGCCTTATCAGCAAGGATCGCTAGGCTTTTGGATATGTCTCCCAGCATTGTGGCTATTGTCCCCAACTGAAAGCAGGTCATTTCTTCAAAAGTTCCTGAGGGCTTTTCTTTTGCTAAATTCGACATAAATTCAACAAGTTCTTTGTTTTCTTCTACTCTGCTCATACTTCCTCACTTTCCGCTTTCAGTGAATCAATTTCCTGTTGGAGTAAATCCGCTATATATTCTCTTGTTTCCTCTGCGCCCTTTTGATAATCGGAAACAGAATCTTTTAAATCAAGTTCCTCAATCTCCAACTGTATATCTGTAAGCATAGCCACCATATCAGCCTTTAAGCGGTTTTCATATTGGTCTTTTGGGATTGCTTCTACTAAAGGGCAATCAAATGGTCTATTTTCGCCCCATTCATATTCTAAATCTTGTGTATCGCCTATAATGTCACAATTTCCATATTCTCCATCTAACATTTCGCAGTTCATACAGCAACTAGGCATTCCAAAG
>CAMVRW010000147.1 GCA_947169985.1 uncultured Butyrivibrio sp.
AAAGATCTCAACAACTACTACACTCAGCGCTATGGAAAACCCGTTAAGCCTATCAAAAGACGTTCTGAGTGTGACATCCCGGAGGATTGCACCTGCCCATCATGTCATGCTCCTCAGCCTTATCTCTACAAAAATAACGGCAAGGCAGGTCAGATACTGTGTAAGATTTGCCAAACTGCATTCACTCCCGGTGACAACAGATTTGATAACCAGTTGTCCCTCAAGTGTCCGCATTGCCAGCATACCCTTGTTCGCAAGAAAGACCGGAAACACTTTGTCATCCATAAATGTGTAAATCCTAAATGTCCTTACTATCTCCACAATCTCAAAAAGGTTGATAAAGAAGATCTTGCCGAAAATTATGGCAAGAACAAATATAAGCTTCACTACATCTACCGCGAGTTCACGATAGACTTTTTTAAGATGGACTTAAACTCTCTTCCGAAGAATGCATCATCACTTAAGTTCAGCAAACATAACGCTTATATCATGTCACTATGCCTGACCTTTCACGTAAACCTGGGATTATCACTCCGTAAAACACGGCAGGCATTATCTGATCTGTACGGTATATCCATATCCCATCAGCAGATCGCCAACTACTGCAAAACAGCAGCCATATGCGTCAAACCTTTCGTTGATAACTATCCCTACGAAAAGGGATCTGTTTTTGCCGCCGACGAAACATATATCAAAGTCAGAGGTATAAAAGGCTATATCTGGTTCATCTTAAATGCAGCTACACGAGCAATCATCGGTTATCAGGTATCCGACAACCGTGGTGTTGGTCCATGCATTCTTGCAATGAGAATGGCTTTTAAGGGTATCACTGAACTCCCGAAAAACTTCAAGTTTATCGCTGATGGATACAGTGCGTATCCTCTGGCTGCCCAACAATTCTTCAGGCAGTTTGGCGACAAGTTCAAGTTTGAAATCACCCAGGTAATAGGTCTGCAGAATGATGATGAAGTATCCACAGAGTTCCGTCCCTTCAAGCAGATGATAGAACGTCTGAACCGCACCTATAAAGCCTCATATCGTATCACCAATGGATTCGATAACTACGATGGTGCCAACTATGACCTGACTCTCTGGGTTGCGTATTATAACTTTCTGAGGCCGCATAAGCACAATGGTTACAGACCTCCTGTTGTTGATGAACTACTGTCAAAAGCTGAAAACATGCCGGCCAGATGGCAACTGATGATATACTTCGGTCAAAAAAAGATCATCGAACTCCAGGCTGCAAGCTGATTGCTCTTAGATTCTGAGCCCGAGGTAATAACCCAGCCACCGCGTTAGCGACATTGCCCTTGATGGCACAATAAATAACTGCTACACTGCTGAAATCGACGGAGAAAACCTGATTGCTCTTGAGTTCTTCGCCGTCGGTGATTAACCGTCAGCAGTTATTTATTGTGCTGTCAAGGGTGGCGTTCGTCTACCTCAATGTAAATATCTGCGATTTTCAAGGTTCATCTGAGCCTATTTTTTTGACTCAGTTTTTTCATAGATCATTTGACACTATCATTACATATATTAAGTATATATCCTATTGCACAAAATGCATAGTGAATTATATTATGAAGGTATGAAGATAACGATTCCTGATAACGCCAAGACAATATTGGATACCATGCACAGGGCAGGGTATGAAGCTTATGTTGTGGGGGGATGCGTGAGAGACGCCCTCCTGGGAAGAGAGCCCGGGGACTGGGACATCACTACCAATGCCCTTCCCCAGCAGGTGAAAAAGCTCTTTAAAAGGACTATCGACACCGGGATAGAGCATGGAACAGTGACGGTCATGTTTGGCAAGGAAGGATATGAAGTCACTACCTACAGGATTGATGGAAAGTATGAGGACTCGAGGCACCCCAGTGAAGTGACCTTTACAAGGGACCTGACAGAGGATATGAAGCGCAGGGATTTTACCATAAATGCCATGGCCTACAACGACGAGGAAGGCCTCATTGACAGATTTGGCGGAGTGGAAGATCTAAACGCCGGGATAATAAGGTGTGTGGGAAGCCCCAGGGAGCGTTTTTCTGAGGATGCCCTGAGGATAATGAGGGCCGTTAGATTTGCAGCCCAGCTGGACTACGACATAGAACCAGAGACCAGGGCCGCAGTAAAAGAGCTTTCTCCAAATCTTAAGAATATCAGCGCAGAGAGAATACAGACAGAGCTGGTTAAGCTTCTTTTATCTGATCATCCGGAAAAGATAAGACTTGCTTATGAGCTTGGGATAACGGGACAGATACTGCCGGAATTCGACAGATGCATGGAAACACCGCAGAATAACATACACCACATGTACAGTGTTGGGGAACACACCATAGTAACACTGCAAAATATCAGGGCTGACAAGGTTTTGAGGCTCACAATGCTGATGCATGACATGGGAAAACCTGCTACAATAAGTGTAGATGAACAGGGCATCAATCATTACTATGGGCATGCACAGGAAGGAAAGAAGATTGCTCATGGTATTTTCAGGCGCCTTAAGTTCGACAGGGACACCATGGATCGCGTTTGCAACCTGATCCTTTACCATGATGACAGGTTTCCCGCCACTGAAAAGAATGTGAGAAGGCAGATCCACAGGGTTGGAGAAGCTGATTATCCATTGCTTTTTGAGATACAATATGCAGATACCATGGCCCAGAGCACCTATATGAGGCAGGAAAAGTTACAGCTCATAGAAGATACCAGGGCTGTTTACGAAAAAGTACTTGAGAGAAAAGACTGCACCAGCTTAAAGACTCTGGCTGTAAATGGCAGGGATCTGATCGAACTAGGCATCAGTCCAGGTAAGGAACTAGGGAATATCCTTGGCAACATGCTAAGGGATGTAATAGATGAACCGACCCACAACACAAAAGAGTATTTGCTAGAGCCGGAGCGCCTAAGAGAATTTAAAAAGGATTGTTGAATCGAGGGGAAAATGAAAAGATCGAAGCAGCTTTACAGGACATTACCAGCTCTTTTCCTTGTGGCAGCAATGCTTGTTTCTTCACCAAAGAGCATAGTAAGGGCAGCGGAGGATGCTGAGAAGGTCAGCGTCTCTTTGATTGGGAAGTATGACTCTGCCGATACAGCAGCCATAAGGGATATTGATACTGTCAGAAAACAGATTCGTTTTCGAAATCATTCCACAGGAAAAACCTATACTTTAAGCTATGATAATACCAGCATGATCTACGATGCCAGGGGAACAGCTCTTTCTGCCTCGCTTCTTGAAGTGGGACAGATTGTTGACGTGACCTTTTTAAAGAGTACCAGGCATATTACAACTTTAAACGTATCAAAGGACGCCTGGGTGGTTGAGAACACCAGAGATCATGAGCTTGTAAGGGGAGATGGCACTGCCAAGGTTAAGGGAGAGATCTACAAGATAGATGCAAGAACCCTGGTTATGGCGGATGGAGCCCTGGCCCTTGCGGAGGATGTTCTGTCCACTGACACGGTTACTGTAAGCGGAATAGGAAAAGAGATCTACAGCGTTATGGTCACAGGAGGGCATGGTTATGTGAGCCTTTCTTCTGATACTGTGGAGGATCATAGTCTGGTAGGCGCGTGGATAGAGCTTGATAATGAAGTTATCTACAAGATATCTCCCAATATGCTGCTTAGCGCTCCTGAAGGGGATTACAATCTCCAGATACTGGGTAATGGCGCAAGCTACCAGTCTGAAGTTAATATCAGCCGCAATCAGGAGACGGTGGTTGACACCAGTAATGTAAACATCACAAAGCCGAAGGAAGGTATTGTTACTTTTGAGATAATTCCAGATAGCGCAGAGGTATTTGTTGACGACCAAAAGATGCTTACAGATGTTCCCCAGTCTATTAGGTATGGCTATCACAGCCTTAAGATCATGGCTGATGGATATATTACCCAGAATAAGTATCTTAAGATCGGAACACCTAAGTCAGTTATCAGCATTGAGCTTGAAGCAGAGTCTGGTTCCGGAAGTTCATCAACAACAGGCAGCACGATAGGGGATATCGGAAGCGTTTCAAGCGGCAGCTCCACCGGATATAGTGCAGGAACCAGCATTGGTGATGTATCATCCATTACCAGTTCTGCTGCTTCCACTGCTTCAACAGTAAGCGCAAATTCATCTGATGAAAATAAAGCAACTACCAATCAGGTGATAGAAGGGTACAAGCTTTATTTTGACGAGCCATATGGGGCAGAGCTTTACTTTGACGGTGGATACATCGGAATGATCCCCACAAGTGTTGTAAAGGTTTCCGGAACCCATGAGATCATTCTCAAAAAGGATGGCTATGAGACCAAGAGCTACAGAATAAATGTGGATTCTGATAAAGTGGATCTGAATTATACCTTCCCGGATCTTGTGAAGATCAAGAGTGACGACGACAGTTCCTCATCCAGCAGTGCGTCCAGCAGCGCATCATCAGCTAGTACCGATGACTCGTCTGCAAGTGGTTCAGCATCTTCTGCTGATTCCGCCTCCACGGACGACTCAGGTTCAGGAGGAAATTCCGGAGCCTCAACTGATGCTTCAACTGCGGAGGATTCATCCGCTGCAGGAGGTTCATCATCTGATGGTTCGTCTACAGCAGATACATCAGGCGCATCAGTGGCTTCATCCACAGCGGATTCCACCACTTCAAGTGAGGATGCCAGCACCGTGGCAAGTAGCGGAAGCACCAATAACACAGAAGGATCAAAAGACAGTCCGGCAGAAGGTGCAAGTACCGGATCATCAAGTAATAAGGAGGAGGCCAGTGACGCAGCAAGTGCTGCATCCGGCGGATGAAATGAGATTAGACAAGTATTTAAAAGTAACCAGACTTATAAAGAGAAGGACTGTTGCTAATGAGGCCTGTGATGCAGGCAGGGTTCAGATCAATGGGAAACCCGCTAAGGCATCAGCAGAAGTAAAGGTTGGAGATAAGATAACCATAGGCTTTGGAAATAAGGATGTTTCTGTGGAAGTACTGGACATTCAGGAGACAATACACAAGGAAGATGTAACAAATCTCTACAGGTACATCTGATTGACAGTCCCAAAACGGCTGTATTACAATAAATACAGATATTAAGTGTTATTTTATCAGTGAGTGGGGTGAGATATGGCAACCAGAGCACGCTATAAGAGGCGCCGTGTTCAGAACAGGGCAGGAATTGTCTGGGCCAGCATTGTGGTGCTTATTCTTGTGACAGTAGTGTCAATAAAGAGTATCAGCCTTATGCAGAAAGCCAGGGAATTACAGTCCCGTGAGGAGGCCCTCGAAGTTCAGATCGAGTACGAGAACCAGCGCAGTGAAGAGATCGCAGACTTTGAGAGATACACACAGACGCGAAAATATATAGAGGACACAGCAAAGGAGAAGCTGGGGCTGGTTTATCCGGGGGAAATAATCTTTAAGAATACGGATAACTAGTTGATCTATGTGGCAATAACGCAGACATCATTACGTTGTTCGTATATGGGGTCTGCGTTTTTTAATGACAAAAAGAGCTATGGACGAGTTTACAGGCAAGATCTTGAACTTCATAAGGAAAAACAAAATGCTCACCGGCCCAGAAACTGTGGTGGTGGGCTTTTCCGGTGGTGCGGATTCTACAGCGCTTTTAAATGTTCTTTGGGAGCTTAAGGATATTCTAGGAATAAAGCTTTATGCCCTTCATTTAAATCATGGAATAAGGTCAGAAGCCTCCGAAGATGCAGAGTTTTGCTGCAAATTCTGTAAGGAGCGGGAAATAGAATGCAGAATTGTCTCAGCCAATGTGCCTGAAATGGCAAAAGAGCTTAAGCTCACGGAGGAAGAAGCTGGAAGAAAAGCAAGATACGAAGCTTTTAACCAGTATGCCAAGGAGCTGGGAGCTGGATATATTGCAGTGGCTCATCACGAGAACGACGTGGCAGAGACACTTCTAATGAACCTCCTTAGAGGGACAGGGCTCCACGGGGGCAGCAGCATACGGCCTGTGAGAGACAATATTATAAGACCACTTTTATGTGTCAGCCGCAGCGATATCGAGGAATATCTGGGCAAAAGAGATATCTCTTTTTGCACGGATAAGACAAACCTGGAAAATACCCACACAAGGAATATTCTCAGAAATACAGATCGGAAGAGCGTCGTGTAGGGAAAGAGTGTA
>CAMVRW010000148.1 GCA_947169985.1 uncultured Butyrivibrio sp.
TTGAGCATCATGCGCATGAAAGCGGCATCATCAGTAATGAGTATTCTTTTTCCCATATTGAACCTCCAATAAGTCAATTTTTTATTGGTACATATACTATTGTACCACGTTATTTGATTTGTGTGCGCAAAATCGTCATGTCAAAAATTAAAATTTGATAAAGTCTTAAGGAAAATTGTTTGAATTTTTTACGCAGTTACTTGGCAACCGGGAGAGTGGTATCATAGCTAAAATCGCTGTGATTCACTATTTGCCACTGTATAATGCCGGTGTTATTGTCTGAATTGGCTGTACTTTTTGTGCTATTTAAGCTTATCGCAATATCAAGAGATTGATTATCGGTTAATGGTATACTTTCCTTCATTATACCATCCTGTGCACCGTTTTCATACCCTGAATTAACTGCTGCAACAAAGGCATTTCCCTTGTGGCAGGCCTCGTAATAGGTCTTTTGCCTCTGGGCCAGATTGTCGCTTAAGTTATAGTCTGCCTTTGAGTTTACCAGTGTCAGTGTGGCAAAAGAAATAATGGAGAGCACTGCAAATATCAGAAGAATTGAGGCTGATCCCACATGGGAGCCATGAGATGAATTTCCTGAACTCATGTTAGTTGGCCTCCTTTCCTGTGTAGACGTCAACGCAGTTACTTAGGATGAGTCTGTTTTCGTCGTAAATAACCTGGGAATAGTCCTCTGAGACACCATCCACGTTAAGGATCAGAATGTTGCCAACAAGGGCCTTTCCTTCAGGAGTTACACCGTAGTCAGTTACATCGCTGTAAACCTTTGCTGCATCCTCTTCGTGGATGTGGATGTAGGCTTCATAGACTGCTCCCTGGGGATTGCTTCCAAGAGGCTCCCAATCCTTATCAAAGAACATGATAAGAGCACCTTCCTTTCCCTGCTGCTCGTTAGTTTCAGTGACCACGTAGGCATTAGGGTAAAGAGCTGATATCGCTTCAAAGTTACCTCGGCTTCCTGCAAATGCCTCAGAGAGATTCTGTGACCAGATGACAGCATTAGAAAGCCCTTCTGTCTTTTCTGCCAGCAGATGGGCAGAAGTAAAAAGCCTTACGCAGACTGCTGCAGAAAGGGAGAAGAACATGATAGCCACTATTAGTTCCATAAGGAACAGACTTAATTTTGAATTATGCTGCCTATCCATATCAGCCTTCAGGTGTGCTCCTTTTTGCTATGTAAAGGTTATCTGTACTGCCGTCCTCCAGGACTATGGTGATTCCAAGTAAAGTATCTGATACTTCCTGGACATCGAAGGATGTGACCTCAAGTATCTTCTGGCCTGACTGGGGATAGAAGGTTCCCAGATCTTCTCTTGCATAGAGCTCACAAAGATGTCCTTCGTAATCGTAAATGTAGGTGTTGTAGATTTTTCCGCCAATTTCCTCTGACATTACAAGGGCGTTTTCGCCAAATATCTCTTTTGCATAAATGGCACCCTTCTTATCTGCTTGTCTTACCTTCTCGGTCACGTAGGCACAGGCAATCCTTTGGGAATTGTTGTCTGCCATAAGTGCTACGTTTTTCTTGTAGATGCTGGCCCCCAGGGCTATAACCGATAGGGCGGAGAGCACAAACAAAAGCATAAGGCATATGACAAAGACGGAATCTATCATATGATGTTTGTTTTTGTTAAGTTCCATAGGTTACCTCAGTATTACTGTGTAATCGGGATAAAGATTTGCTGCAATGGGCTGGTAGTCCACGAAAAAAGTATCCTTATCATAGGTAAGGCCGTAGTGGTTCTCCATATATTCCAGGTCCGGCGGATACTGTCCTTCTATGGCATAGCATTGGACAATGTCCCGGGCAATGGCTCTTTCCAGGGATTCCTGCTGCTTTTCGATGGTGCTCTTTCCGGAGTATTCAACTGCATAGAAGAAGCACACGAATATCAGCACGAAAATGGCAACGGAAATAAAACGGTAAAAGCCGCTTGGAAGAGAGAAGCTATTCTGTTCTTTGTCGAGTCTGTTTGCCATTAGCAGCTACCTTTTTTATCCAATGGTTGTCATTATGCCCATGAGAGGCAGGATTACTGATAACAGGATCATTCCAACAATTACGGAAAGAATGATAACTAGTGTTGGCTCAAGGACTGAAATGAGGGAGTAGATCTTTTTCTCTGTGTCCTTTTCTATTCTCTCGGAAACCTGCTGCATTGCCTGGTCCATGGAGCCTGACTTGAAACCTACAGAGATCATCTGTGAATAGAAGGAGGTGAAGATATCCGTTTTCTCTAAGGCCTCTGGGAAGCTGTCTCCATCAAGGAGCATGTTTCGGCAGGTCTCGATCTTTTCTTTCATCTCGTCGCTGTCAGCAAGCTTTTTTACAAGGGCCAGACCCTCGTAGGTGTCCATTCCACTGGTGAGTGTCAGGACCATTCCGCTGGCAAAACGCTCAATCTCTATATCACGAAGGAGCTTTTTGGTAGGACCAAACTTTCGCATGAGCTTTTTGAAGTTGGCTTTTCCGCTTGGAGTAGAGGAAAAGTAGATAAAAGCTGCAGCGATAAGTACAAGGATCACAATAAGCACGATGGAGTACTTATTGAGGGTGTTTCCAAGATTTAAAAGAGACTGTGCAAATCCGCTAAGGCTGGTGCCAAGCTGTGCAAATACCTGGTTGAAGATTGGAAGCACCTTTGTGATAAGTACCATTACTACGATCAGCATCATGAATACCATGATGAGAGGGTAGCTGACAGCGCTCTTGATGCTGGATTCGATATTTTCCTCTCTGTCGTAATAGTCCGCCAAAGATTCCATGACTGTATCGATATTTCCGGATTCCTCACCGATGGATACCATGTGGATGAGGTAATCAGGGAAAGCCTCGCTCATCTCTAAAGCCACATGGAATTTTTCGCCGCTCCTTAGAACCTGGTTTATTGATTCAAAGAGCTTTTGGGCGGAAGCATCCTTTGTGTCCTGGGACAGAAGCTCTATTCCGTCGGCAGGAGCTATGCCGGCCTTAAGGAGCAGGGACATCTGCCTGCAGAAAGTGGATATCTCATTACTTGTCAGTTTTCCAATTTTAGCGCTCATCTTGCCTCCAAATAATAAAAAGAGTTAGTAGATGTATTTTACGGAGTAGTTTGAACCGTCACCGATAAATTCTTTTAGTGACGAATCTTTCATGTTTGATGCAAATGTAGGATCCATTAAGGACCAGTCTGTTCCGTCGAACTCGATCATTCCGTTGACCCATCCCACATCCTGAATGTAGGTGGAAAGCCATGCGTGATATGCTGTTCCTGCATAGCCTATCTCCATTCTTGTGGGGATCCTCTGGCTTCTAAGCATTGTGGTCATCAGTGCTGCGTAGTCCAGACAGATTCCTGTTTTTGTGGCGAGAACCTCATCAACATCAGGAATGTATCCGCTCTGTACCGTCTCTGCCTCTTCGTGATCGTAGACAATGTTGGTTATCATGAAGTTGTAGACTTCTGATACCACCTCAAGGTCTGTGTTACATACGTAGGCCAGGTCGGCACCTTTTTTAACAGCCTCGTCTGAAGCTTTAAAGTCTACGTACTGGTTGGGGTAGAGGAATGGTGAAAACTCATCTGTGAGCTCTACTGTCACCAGCTGGGAGAAGGCCTGTGAATACTGGGTTCCTTCTATGTTCTCGAAGACGTTGATCATATAATCGCCGTTTCCCGACTGAAGAGGGAAGACCTCATCGGTAGGATTTCCGGTGGTGAGATTGTAGGTGTAGGTTATGGTGTTGGGGCCCGTGATCTGAAGCTTAACCTTTGGGGATTCGCCGGTGTATCTTACTACTACGTAGCCATCTGAGGCATTGGAAGCATCCAGGTGGGCGTATTCGTTTTCGTAGACCGTCTCGCCACTTGCTTCGGGCACAAGACAAACAGGAGTATTGTCGCGGCTTCCTTTTACTCTTTCCGCAGGCGCTGCATCCTCAGAAGCCTTGGTCGTCGTGGTTCCATTGGGGGTATCCGCCTCCTTGGGACCAGAAGAGCTCTGAGCATTGAGTACAGGTGTAGAGCCTGTATCTTCTCCGCAGCCGGAAAGTGAAGCTATGGCAAAACTCGATATAAGAACTAAATATAATCCGTATGAGATTTTTCTTTTTACTCTGTTGTAAATATCCATACTGTTTAAGAGAGAATCTGTGGTGCTTCCTTGATCTTTGAGTATCCAAGAGAGATCAGTTCGGAGATCTTTTCTTTATGTTCATCGCAGTTTAAAGCTTTGGCGTAGGCAACTTCCAAAGGAGCGCCCACATTCATGCCGTTATAACCGTGAATCCTCTTGGTGAGATCCAAAAGGAACATGTCAGCCATGGTAGAATCGCAGTTTTCCATAAGAAGGATGAATTCGTTTCCGCTGTTACGGCCAACATATCCGTACTTCTCGCTGACATCCTCAAGCATTGTGCTGAACTCGGAGATGAGCCAGTTGCCGTTGGTGTGACCGTCGCTTTCGTTTATGGAATACAGGTTGTGGATCTGTAAGAGAACAAAGCCTGCATTTTCAAGACGTTCCGGAGTGTTGAAGCTGTCAATCAGAAGGTCACAGCTGTACCTGTTTGGAAGGCCTGTGAGATGGTCGATGAAGGCCAGCTTGTTAAGCCTTTTTCCGATAGAAGCAGTTCGTCCTAATATGTAGAAATCCAAAATGATGAAGATTGTGAAAATGACCAGACTCAGACCAACCACCACAAAGAATGCAGGGGTTGAGGCATCCGTGATCTGATGGAACAGTTCTTTGTTCTTATGGAAAAGAACTGCGAGTGTGATTGTAAGGACCATCAGAACTACAAGAGATATTATCTTGTATACATATATGGTGTTATAGATGTTAGCTCTTTTGCTTTTGTCGTAGAACTCGGGTCTCATCCAGTCCCTCCAAATAACAAACGCGTCATAGAAATAATCGAAATATATGTAATTATTTTACTATATTTAATTAATCTATAAAAGAGATGTTTTTAATTATTTGATTAAGAATCCGTTAAATATCACAGCTTGTGGGCTACAGGTTTCCTGCTTTCATATGTGTAGTACTCGGTAAAACCTGTATCAAGAGCGATCTGCCTTATAGTATCAAAACCACAGGCAATCTTATCGGGAGTGTGGGCGTCTGAACCAAAGGTTATGATCTTGCCCCCGAGCTCTTTGTAACGCTTTAAAGCCTCTGGACATGGATTTGGAGGCAGTATGTCGCTGCAGGCAAGGACCTTTGAATTGACGTCCAGTCCCTTTCCATTATCAATAATATATTGAAGAATTGGATCTATCCTGTCTGCAAAGCGCTCATAGGAATAGGTGGTATCACCTTCCGGAACGTAGCGGGAGATGTAATCCAGGTGGCCAAGGACATCAAATTCTGAAAAGAGCTTTATGTTCTCCAGGGTCTGTTCAAAGAATCTGTTAAAGATGTTTTCTACCGTGTCGGGAGCCCAGAACTCAGGATAGAAGGGGTCTCGCCTGTCCACCAGGTGCTGTGAGGCAATGATGAAATCAAAGGAATCAGACTTTGCTATGGCCAGGTTTTCTTTTGCTACCTGGGCCTGCATTCCAATCTCTATCCCGAACCTGAGGGTGATCTTATCCTTGTATTTATCCTTAAGTGAAAAGAGCTCCTTCTTATAAGAAGGTACATCTAAAGTGAAGGGCTCGGGAGGCAGATCAGGGGTGTCAGGATAGTCAAGATCCAGGTGCTCTGTAAAACATATCTCAGAAAGTCCTTTATCTATAGCGCTCTTTATCATATCCTCCATGGGTGTATTGCTGTCCCCTGAGTGGTTTGAATGCATGTGAAAATCTGATGTAATCGGCATTTTGTCTCCTTAATTTTGGAATATTGAAACCATAGTAATATTATGTCGTCATTTTACTGAAAATTTATAAGTTAATCTACCAGATTTTTAATATTTTTCTTGATTTATGGGCAAAAGTCAGCTAGAATTTAAAGTGCTGATAAAAATTTGTCAAAAGAGATAATTTTAGAAACAGCAACTCATATAAAATTCATTTTAGGAGGAACTTAAAATGGCAGTAAAAGTAGCAATCAATGGTTTTGGCCGTATTGGTCGTCTTGCATTCAGACAGATGTTTGGTGCAGAAGGTTACGAAGTAGTAGCTA
>CAMVRW010000149.1 GCA_947169985.1 uncultured Butyrivibrio sp.
TGATGGGTTGGTGCAGAAGGTTCTTACCTTGTCATCGAAAGTTGGTGTGTGGTAGATGAGCTTAGCCTCATAGAGGTTCTCATTAAGGAACTGCATTACCTCGTCACGGACCTCAACTCTTACACCTACGTCTACAGTTCCGGGCTTAGTTTCTATGCCAATCTCCTCACACTTGTCCTTGAACCAGTCAGCGCCCTCACGTCCAACTGCGCTTACGATCTCTTTTGCTGTATAGGTCTCGCCCTTATCAGTCTTAACGCCGGTAGCTACGCCGTTTTCCACAATGATATCAGATACCATGGTGTTGAACTCGATCTCTACACCCTTTGAAAGAACATGCTCCTGGAGCTTGGAGTAGATCTTGTATCCCTCCTCGGTTCCAAGGTGTCTTATAGGACACTCGACCAGCTTAAGGTTAGCGTTGATGGCTTTTCTTCTGATCTCACGGATCTCAACCTCTTTATCAACGCCATATACGCTCTTGTCAGCGCCAAATTTAAGATAAATCTCATCAGACTCATGGATGAGGCTTGTAGCTGCGTCATATCCAAGAATCTCAGGAAGATTTCCTCCAACATCCGGTGAAAGGGAAAGCTTACCATCAGAAAAAGCTCCTGCGCCTGCAAAACCTGTAGTGATAGAGCAGGGCTTACATCCTGCGCAGGTCTTTGTAATTCTCTTAGGGCAGTTTCTCTTTTCTATAGAACGGCCCTTCTCGATCATGAGAACCTTAAGATCAGGCCTTTTCTCCATAAGCTCATAGGCACAGAAGATTCCTCCCGGGCCAGCTCCAATTATAATTACGTCATATTCTCTTGCCATAAATAGTACTCCATTTCGCCGCAGATTTACCGCAGTTTATAACATTAATTATCAGTAGGAAAACAGTATACCATAAAAGTCAAATTCCTGCTTACAACAAAAAACATCAATAAAAGTGATTAAATTCACCATGATGTAATTGTTCAATATTGTGCTAAGATAATATTTATCAACAAAAATGTGCAAATTTATCATCAGGGCATATAAATTCGTCAACAAATACGACCGATATTAATGTGTCATGATAAATATCATCAATCTATACAACGGGAGGAACATCATGGAAAACGTTCAGAAGTATCAGAGACAGTATTTTATGCCACCTAAGCCCACCTATGACTGGGTTAAAAAAGACTACGTTGATCATCCGCCAATCTGGTGCAGTGTTGACCTTCGTGACGGAAACCAGGCCTTGATAGAGCCCATGAGCCTTGATGAAAAGTTGGAGTTTTTCACCATGCTTGTTAAACTTGGCTTCAAGGAGATCGAGATTGGATTCCCTGCTGCTTCTGAGACAGAGTTTGAGTTCGCAAGAACCCTTATCGAGAAGAACATGATCCCTGACGATGTTACTGTTCAGGTTCTTACCCAGGCCAGAGAGCATATCATCAAAAGAACTTTTGAAGCCGTTAAAGGTGCTCCAAAAGCTATCATTCATCTCTACAATTCCACTTCTGTAGCTCAGCGTGAGCAGGTTTTCAAGAAGGATAAGGAAGAGGTTAAAAAGATAGCTGTTGAGGGTGCAAAGCTCCTCGATAAGCTGGCAAAGGAAACCAACGGTAACTTTTCATTTGAATACTCACCTGAGAGCTTCCCTGGAACAGAAGTAGATTATGCGGTTGAAGTCTGCAACGCGGTCCTCGATGTATGGAAGCCAACCAAGAAAAACAAAGTTATCATCAATATCCCTACAACAGTAGAGATCGCAATGCCCCATGTTTTCGCAACTCAGGTAGAATATATCAGCAAGAACCTTAAGTACCGCGATGCTGTTACTCTTTCACTCCACCCTCACAACGACAGAGGCTCAGGTGTTTCTGACGCAGAGCTCGGCTGCCTTGCAGGTGCCGACAGAATTTAGGGAACTCTTTTCGGAAACGGCGAAAGAACTGGAAACGTGGACATTGTTACCCTTGCCATCAACATGTTCTCCCATGGCGTAGATCCAAAGCTTGACTTCAGCCACATCATGGAAGTTGGCGAGACCTACGAGCGTCTTACCAGAATGAGAATCTATGAGAGACAGCCTTATGCCGGGCAGCTTGTGTTTACTGCTTTTTCCGGTTCCCATCAGGATGCCATTTCAAAGGGCTTTGCATGGCACGAACAGAAAAAGGACAAGGGCATATGGTCAGTTCCTTATCTTCCTGTGGATCCCAAGGATCTTGGAAGAGAGTACGACGGAGATGTTATCAGGATCAACAGCCAGTCCGGTAAAGGCGGCGTAAGCTACATCCTTAAGACAAATTATGGCATGATGGTGCCAAAGGAAATGCAGGCAGATATCAGCTATACCATCAAGGATATCTCAGACAGAGAGCATGCTGAGCTTTCACCTGCAAGAATCTATCAGATCTTCGAGGACAAGTATGTCCACAACGACAATGTATTCAGGATCCCTTCTGTTCACTTCAAACAGATCGACGGCATCCTTGCAGAGGTTACCATTGTTCACGCCGACAAGGAGCACGTGGTTGAAGCCAACGGAAACGGTCGCCTTGATGCTGTCAGCAACGCCATCAAACAGTACTTCAACATCAGCTACGAGCTTTCTGTTTACGAGGAGCATGCCCTTTCAAGAGGTTCATCTTCAAAGGCCTGCACTTATGTAGGAATCACCTTCAATGGTCAAAAGTTCTGGGGTGTTGGAATAGACGAGGATATCATCAAGTCCTCAATTGGTGCACTGGTTATTGCCGTGAATCAGATTGACGCAGTTAAGAATATCAAGAACAGCAAGGATGAGAGAATAAACTCCATCATCAACTACATTCAGGAGAATTACCTGACAGTTACTTTGGATGATCTTTCAAGCCAGTTCTACCTCTCAAAGCCATACCTTTCAAAGTACATCAAGGAAAAGTCCGGTATGACCTTTGGCGAGAACGTAAAGAGGATACGCCTGAACAAGGCCAGTACTCTCCTTCGCAACGGAAACATGAAGGTTGAGAAGGTAGCTGAAGCAGCAGGATATCAGAATGTGGAGCACTTCAACAGACTCTTCAAAAAGAAATATGGCATGACTCCGGTACAGTACAGGAGCAGCAGCCGCTGATAAGGCAACCAAGGCCATTTCAATCAATCTGCGTGTACAACGACTACGGTACCTATGCCAACCATGTCAAAGAGCTCTTTGGCTTTGTCAGGTGGGAGGTTTACGCAGCCGTGGGAGCCGTTGGTCTTGTAGATTTCGCCGCCAAATTTCTTTCTCCAGGTGGCATCATGAAGGCCACAGCCTCCTCTTGTAAAGGGCATCCAATAATCCACCCAGTTCTTCCAGGTTGGACCTGTAAGATAGGTCCCCTTTACATGGCCATAAACTGCGTAAACTCCTGTTGGAGTACTGCGTCCCTTACTCACATCTCCGCTTACACAGGGGCTCTCCCAAACAGAGGCTCCGTTTAGGATGTATTTTACGTACTGATTGGTCAGATCCACATCTATGTATGTATTAAGAGGAGCCATTGCGGCTTCTTCTTCAGCGTTCTGATATCTGCCCTCACCAATGCCAAAGGTAAGATAATGATTTATCAGAGCCTGCTGACTATTCCCTACAACAGCCACAACATCCGGATATTTTGCAGCATAGTAAACAGGATCAAAACCTGCTGCTTGCGCAGTAACCGGAGTCGCAAATATCGCCATTACCATGCATATCATGGCAAGACCTGTCATTGCCATAATTCTGTTAACTTTCTCAGAAAGTTTCATAGCAGTCGCCTTTCCTACAAGAGCGTTTCGGCGTATCAATCACATCTTATCGTTTTGCCGTATTAATATTATACACATCAGATTATAAAAAATGTATAAAAGTTAAAAGCTCCCGGTTTCCCGGGAGCTTCATCTGTTTTGATTATTTCTTCTTTTTCTTGGTTGTCTTTGTGGTCTGGGTAGTTGCAGGATCCGGCTTTACCGGATCTCTGAAGACCAGAGCAAAGGCGTAGAATTTATCAGTCTTTATAGTTATGGTATTCGGGTTGGTATCAAGGTCTTTAAGGACTATTGGCTGACCTCCGGTGGTTACACAGATCATGCGGAAGTCTCTGTCTGCCCTTACAAGGGAATCAGGGATCTTCAGGGTTATCGTGATCTCCTTTGGCGCTGATCTCACCTTTTGACCATTGGGCCAGAAATCATAGGTCCTTGCAATAGTATAGCCGTTTTGTACTGCCTCGAAGGATACCCAACATTTTGGTCCCTGCATCACATTCTTTATTGTGACACCATAACCTGAGGTTCCATCGTAGTATGGCAGATGCTGTTCTCTGCCTACCACTGCTGCTCTTTTTAATTCATCAGGAGTTGTAGGTCTCCATATTCCATCTCCATTTGACGAACTGGATGAGCTTGAAGAACTTGAACTGCTCTTGTTGTCATCATCCTTTTTATCATCATCCTTTTTCTCAGGTGGATCGTAATAAATGATCGCATACGGTGAGAACTGCTTTGTTTTTATAAGTACCGCTGATCCGGTTCCGCTTCCTACTGCTGCAAGCACACCATCGTGATAGGACAATACTACAAACACTCTGTTTGCTTTCTGGATTCCGGATGGAATGTTGATAGCAATAGGGATTTCGGAATTGGTTACTGTTATATTTCCCAAAGTTACAGCATCCGCTTTAACTATCAAAGACAGATCAAAGGTTTCTCCAACTACATATCCGTTGGTATTTGCAAAATTAGTAAATGCTACTGACGCACTACTTGGTACTGATCCGGATGCATAAGTAAAATCAAACTCAAGCTCTTTTCCAGAAGCAGCGGTCCTTTGGGCATCTGTAAGACTGGCTTCAAGGATCCTCAAAAGGTCATCATTCTTAGCAACGCCTATCTGTGGATCCGTCACCACTGCTGAAGGTTTTGAGTATACCTTCTCTACTGATGCACTAAAATCACTGTCAAAGAAGGACAAGCTTGCCGCGGTAACAGTAGTGTCAACCTTGGCCTTTACATGTGCCTTGATGGTCTGTCCAGTGTACTCAGTCTGATTCCTGTTCTCATATCTGTTAATAATTGATACAAGGTCCATGGTGGTGGCTGTTGTGGAAGCGCCCTCCCACCAGGTGTTGGAGCCAACCTGAATTTCCACGTCGTACTGACTTGCATAGGCAACAGGATCCCAGGCAACCGTCAGGGTCTCTCCCTGGATCCATCTGATGTTTGTAGGAGCGGGGAGCTTTGTCTTTGCATTTCCGCGGGTGTAGGTTTTATTAACTATTGCACTGTAGTCACTGTCATAATACAAAAGACTTGCTCCAGTACCGGAAGAATCAGACTGGGCTTTTACGCGGGCTTTAATATCCAGTCCGTTATAGTCCTCCTGATACCTGTTCTCGCACTGATTTACTGCTTCCACAAGATTTATCTGAGTTGTTGTGGTGGTAACTATTTCTGCCCACGTATGGTCGCCCACCTTAAACTCGATTTCATACTGACTTGCATTTGCCACAGGATCCCAGGCAACCGTCAGGGTCTGACCATTTATCCATATTACATTAGCCGGAGTAGCAAGCTTGGTCTTTGTTCCAGACCTTGTATAAGTTGTGGATACAACAGCGCTATAGTCGCTGTCATAGTATACGTAGCTCTTTCCTGTATCCGAAGGATCGATCTGTGCCTTTACTTTTGCAGTAACAGTCTCTCCGTTAAAGCTGGTCTGTCTGACATTTTCCAGCTTTTTGATGACCTGAGCAAGATCTACTGAAGTAGTAGCGATACTCACTGTCTCCGTATATGTACTAACCGTCATCTCTATGGTGTAATTACCTGCATTTGTCACAGCATCCCAGGCAAGGGTCAGGGTCTGACCTGCCTCCCATCTTACATTTGTGGGAGTATCCAACTTTCTCTTAGTGCCACTTGATGTCACTAATACATAGCGCGAAAAGGATTCCGCGCTGAAAACCACCTCCTCACCATTGGTGGTACAAGCCACTTCTTCCACATTGCTGTCATCATCGATATGGAAAACCTGGAGCTGGGCAGTCTCATCACTTAGGGTTCTCTTCATATCAGAGGCCAGCTCAATGACAACATTTACTTTCCCATTTTCAGGCTCAATCTTTATTCCGTCGTGCCAGAAT